>NZ_JBIVXW010000005.1:0-210856 GCF_044769405.1 Streptomyces sp. NPDC090442 | reverse complement strand
CGTGGACACACGCCTCCGGCAGCCCCGCATGACATTCCCGCAGGTCAACCACCAAACCCACCGACCACGTGTGCCCGCCTACTGATGAAGTCGGGGGAAGGGGCAAGGGTCATCTACACGGAAGGCATCAGGGCGGCTGCGCTCATCGACGAGCCTTCGGCGGTACGGCACCTCTCGCGAGCCTACGATCTCCTCGCCGCCTCAGCCCTCCCGCGTGAGGCATCCGCCAGACTGATCCGCGAGTTGATGGAGGAATTGTGACCGCGCCCCTACACCCCTCATGGGTCAAGTCGACCTACAGCGGAAACGAGGTCGGCAGCAACTGCCTTGAATGGGCGCCCGAAGCCGCCGTAGCCGGGGCCGTCCCCGTCCGGGACTCCAAGAACCCGGACGGGCCGGTGCTGCGGGTGTCGAGCCCCGTATGGACGCGGTTCGTCGACAGCGTGCGAGAGGGGGAGTCGTCCGTTCGCTGAGGGTGTAGCACCTCAGGGCGGACGCCAACGGGCCAAGCCAAACGTGCAGTTGAGGGCACCGACTATCGGTACCGGACATGCGTGACCCCGGACCGGTCGGGACGGTCCGGGGTCACGGGTGAGGCGTCGCAGCCCGGTTCGTCGGACGGGCGCCGGGCTGCGACGGTCGGTGGGCGGTCCGGCGGCCCGGGGGCCGGTCAGACCACGGTGGGGTGGGTCACTTGGTGAAGGCCGCGGTGCCGTTCGGGGTGCCGAGGCCGGTCGGGCCGTCGTAGCCCTTGCCCGCCGTGCAGAGGTACGACGGGGAGCAGGAGCCGTTGGCGCCGCTGGTCACGTCGTTCAGTGCGGAGGCGTGGCTGTACGGGTACGAGGCCGGGGTGTCGCCCGAACCCGGGGCACCCGCCAGGGCGTAGACGCCGGCGATGAACGGGGAGGACGCGCTGGTACCGCCGTAGACGTTCCAGCCGGTGGCCTGGTAGCTGTCGTAGACCGCGAGACCGGTGGCCGGGTCGGCGACCGAGGCGACGTCCGCGACGGTCCGCTTGGCGCAGCCGGTGTCCTTCTGCCAGGCCGGCTTGGCGTCGTACTGGGAGCAGCCGGAGCCGGCGCCGTTGCCGCCCGCGCTGGAGCCCCACACCGACTCGCTCCACCCGCGGGAGCTGCTGTCCTTCTTCAGCGAGGTGCCGCCGACCGCGGTGACGTACTGCGAGGCCGCCGGGTACTCCACGCCGTAGCCGCTGTCACCGGAGCTGACGGTGATCGCCACGCCCGGGTGCTTGAAGTACTGGGTGTCGGAGGCCGCGTCCGTGGAGTCCTCGCCGCCGCCGTAGCTGTTGGAGACGTACTTGGCGCCCATGGTGACCGCGCGGTTCACCGCGGCACCCAGGTCGGGCATGTTGGCGCTGTTGGCCTCGACCAGCAGGATGTGGCAGGAGGGGCAGGCCGCGCTGACCATGTCGACGTCGAGCGAGATCTCGCCGGCCCAACCCGCGTCGGCCTTGGGGTACTTGGTGCCGCCGCTCTGGTCGACCTTCTTGAAGCAGCCGTTGGCGGTGGTGCACTCCGGCAGGCCGTACTGCTTGCGGTAGGTCGCCAGGTCCTTCTCGGCGTTGGGGTCGTCGTAGGCGTCGACGATCGCGACCGTCTGGCCCGAACCGCCCGTCTTGGGCAGCTTGTAGGCGCTCTGCAGGTCGCTGGGGCCGAAGCCGGACGGGGCCGCGTGCGGGGCCAGGGACAGGCTCTGCTTGACGTCCGTACGGGCCACCGAGTTGCACGCCATGACGCCGGGCTTGGTCGGCTGGGCGCAGAGTCGGTGGGTGGGGACGGCGGCGGTACCGGACGCGGCGGGGGACGCGGGCGGGGCGGCCGGGGCCGGTGCGGCACCCGCCGGGACGGCGGCGATCAGGCCGCCGACGACGAGGGTGGCCGCCGAGAGCAGGGCCGGGGCGCCCCGGCGCAGCAGTCCTCGGGAGCGGTCCGCTCTGTCGTTGTCCGCCGTGCTCTGTCGCAGGGAAGGCAAGGGATTGACCTCCGTGGGGGAGAGGGGGCCGGCGGCCGACGTGGTGCGACAGCCGGGTGGGGGGTGCCGGTGCGGTGCGGTGGCGCGGTGGTGCGGTCGTGCCGTGGTGCGGGTGGTGCTGGCGGCGGGTCCGTGGGGGGAGCCCGCCCCGGGAGTTGCGCACCTGGGCGTCCTGTCGCGCGCATGACATTCCGTGTCGGGTCGTCATGGTGCGGGCAGGGCGTCCAGCCCCCCGTGGGGCATGAGGGCAACTCCGGTGGTGCGTCGCGCACGTGCACTCGGTTGGTGCCACCCCGGTCAGTGGTGGCTCTCTAGGAAAGTAGTGAACACACCGTCAAAGGGACACCGGGTTACGGCAAAGCCTTCCTCTGGTCCGGCGTCAACTCCCCTGTGGGCAACGGCCCGTCACCTGGCCGGTGCGGCTACCTTGTGCCCCATGGAGTGGGAAGAGGACGCGGTCGGCAACCTCGTCGCGCTGGGGCTGGCCCGGTATGAGGCGCGGGTCTACCTCGCCCTGGTCAAGCGCGAGTCGTTCACCGCCGCCGAGGTGGCCCGCGAGGCGGACGTGCCGCGCCAGCGGGTGTACGACGTGCTGGACGCCCTCGTCCGCCGCCGGTTGGCCAACGCGCACCCGGGCCGGGTGGCGACGTACTCGGCCGTCGCGCCCGAGCTCGCCGTCACCCGGCTGATGGCGCTGCAACGCGAGTCCCTGGAGCGGCTGGAGCGCGCCTCCGGCACCCTGGCCGCCGCCCTCCAACCGCTGTGGGCGGACGGCCGCGGCCACTCCGATCCGCTCGACTACGTGGAGGTGCTGCGCGATCCCGCGGTGATCTCCGAGCGGTTCGCCGACATCCAACGGCAGGCCCGCCGCGAGCTGTTGAGCTTCTGCAAGCCGCCCTTCGTCGCCCCGGCGGAGAACGCCGAGGGCATCAAGGCGGCCCGCCGGCTGCACCGCGCCGGCGGCACCATCCGGGCCATCTACACCTCCGGCGCCCTGGAGGACGCCGGCATGCTCGCCAACGTCCGCAGCTTCGCCGCCGCCGGCGAGGAGGCCCGCTTCACCGACGACCTGCCGCTCAAACTCGTCATCGCGGACGCCGCGTTGGTGCTCTGCGACATGCCCGACCCGGTCGCCGGCGCCGGCTCCACCACCGCCCTGGTCATCGAGCACCCGGCCCTCGCGGCCTGCCTGCGGCTGGCGTTCCTGGCGGTGTGGGAGGGCGCGGCAACGGCCCCGGAGCCGCGGGAGGCGCTGCGGTCCTAGCCGAGCCGCGGCCAAAGGGCGCCCCCGACACCATGGTTGTCGCCGGGGCCGCCCTTTGGTCGGCATGTGCACGGACGCGCGTCAAGGCGTCGGAGAGGAGACCCTCAAGGCGCCGGAGCCGCCCCCGGGCGCCTGGCGGGTTCCCCCCTCACCGAACGGATCAGGCCATCGGCAGGTTCTCGCCCTGTACGGCCTGGATGTCCAGTTCGACCTTCAGGGTGGTGCCGATCGCCGCGATGCCGGCGGCCACCACCTGGTTGTAGTTCATCTTGAAGTCCTCGCGGTGCAGTTCGGCGGTGGCGCGGAACGCCGCGCGGACGCCGCCCCACGGGTCCGGGCCGGTACCGAGGTAGCTCAGGTCGAGGTCGACGGGGCGGACCACGCCGCGCAGCGACAGTTCGCCGTGCACCGTCCAGCGGTCCGGGCCGGCCGGCGTCAGGCCGTTGCTGCGGTAGCTGATCTGCGGGTACACCTCGACGTCGAGGAAGTCGTCGTTGCGCAGGTGGCCGTCGCGCATGCCGTTGCCGGTGTCGATCGACGCGGCGTTGATGACCGCCTCCACGCGGGACTGCTCGACGTCCTCGGCGATCACGATCCGGCCGCTGAACTCGGTGAACCGGCCGTGCACGCTGGAGATCCCCAGGTGCTGGGCGACCGCGGCCACCGTGGAGTGCATCGGGTCGATGGTCCAGGGACCGGGCGGCGGCAGCTCCACGCCGCCCTGGCGGGCCAGCACGATGGTGCCGACGTCCATCCGGCCGCTGGCCGTGACGATCGCGCTGGAGGCGACCGGTGCGTAGCCGACGGCGGTCACGATGACCGTGTACGGGCCGGCGGGCAGCGGCTCCGCGCTGCGCACCGCACCGTCCTCGTCGGCGCCCGCGCGCAGCACCTGCGCGCCCGTCATGTCGGTGACGGTCAGCACGGCGTGCTGTACCGCCCAGCCGTCCCGCGTGCGGACCTGCGCCCGTACGCCCGCAGCTCCCGCGCCCGTCGAAGTCATGTAGGTGCCTCTCCCGTTCAGTGCCGGTACGTGCCGCCAGGTTGCGGTCCGTACCGTTCCTGTCCGTGCCTGTGTCCGTGTGAGCTCCCCCGACTGCCGCCGGGAGCCGGGCCGTTGGCCCGGGTGCGCCACCCCGTCCGGCCCCGGTGTCTGCCGTTCCCCGGCCGGTCGGTGGTGGGGTCGGACCCCGGCGGCGGCGTGCAGGCCGTCCCCTGCCTGTGCGCAGCGCCGCCGCCGGAGTCCTGGGGTCCGGGCCGGGGCGCGTCTCCGCTCAACGCGCGCCCCGGTCCGGGGTCTTCCGCCGGGCCGTCGCTCTCGCGCGGCCCGGGCCGGGGATCAGTCCCCGGGGTGGGCGAGCTGGACGTCGTAGCCGTCCACCCCGCTGGCGTCGACGACCAGGCCGGCGGCGATCGGCGGGTAGCCGCTCGCGATGACCGTGTAGTCGCCGGCGTCCAGGTCGGTGAAGGCGTAGGCGCCGTCGTCGCCGGTGGTGGAGGTGGCCACCACGTTGCCCGCCGCGTCGATCAGGGTGACCCGGGCGTCGGCCAGCGGGGCGCGGTTGGCACCGGCCCGCACGACGCCCTGCACCCGGGCGCCGGACAGCAGCTCGATCTCGGCGCGGGTGGTGCCCTGGCCGCCGACCTCGACCGGCTGCGCGGTGGGCCGGAAGGTGGCCGCGTTGACGGCGATGGTGTAGGTGCCAGGGGCCAGTTCACCGAAGGAGAAGGAGCCCTCGGGGGAGGTCTGCCCGGTGGCCAGCACCTCGCCGCGGACGTCGGTGACCACGACCATCGCGCCGGTCACCGGCTCGCCGGTGACCGCGCTGCGCACCTGGCCGAGCAGCCCGCTGGTCCCGCTGAGCAGGATGTCGAAGCCGTGCGGCGCCTCGCCGACGACGACCGTGGACGCCTGCGGCTGGTGGCCGTCGGCCGCCGCGATCAGCACGTAGGAGCCGGCACCGGGGGCCTGGAGTGCGTACGAGCCGTTGGCCTGGGCGACCGAGCGGCCCAACTGCCGTCCGCTGAGCGAGATCAGCGTGACCGCGGAGCGGGGCACCGGGTGGCCGTCGGCGTTGCGGACGAAGCCGTGGATCGCGGGGCCGCCCGGGAGGGCGTCACCGCCGCCGGCGGACGCGAACGCCGCCAGGGGCTGGGCCGCCGGGGCGGACCTGGCCCACGAGGGGGTGTGCAGTCCGTCGTCGTCGGATATGGACGGGGCGGCACCGACCAGGGCCGGTTCGCGCTCCTCGACCGGGGCGACCGGCGCCGTCGCGGACGAGGCGAGCGGGGCCGGCGCCTGGGCGGCCGCGGGGGACTGGGTCGTGTCGCCTTCGCCATCAGAGGCGAGGGCGCGCTCCGTACCGGACTTGCTGCGCAAGGCGACCTCCTTGATGAACAGGGTGAGGATCAGGGCGAGAAGAGCGAACGGGGCGGCGTAGAGGAAGACATCGCCGACGCCGTGTCCGTACGCGTCCTCCATGATCGACCGGATCGGGGCCGGCAGCGTCGACAGGTCGGGAATGCCCTCGCTGCTGCCGCCACCGTGGCTCGCCGCCGCGGCGGCCTTGGGCCCGAGGGCCGTCAGACCGTCGGTCACGTAGTGCGTGACCCGGTTGGCGAGCGCCGCGCCGAGCGCCGAGACGCCCACCGCACCACCGAGGGTACGGAAGAACGTCACCAACGAGCTTGCGGATCCGATGTCTTGGGGCGCGACCTGGTTCTGGGTCGCCAGGACCAGGTTCTGCATCATCATGCCGACGCCCAGGCCCATCAGCGCCATGTAGATCGCCGAGTGCCAGTACGGGGTGTCCGCACGCAGCGTGCCCAGCAGGCCGAGACCGGCGGTGAGCAGCACGCCACCGCTGACGAGGAAGATCTTCCAGCGCCCGGTGCGGGTGATGATCTGGCCGGAGACCATCGACGACAGGAACAGGCCCATCACCATCGGGATGGTCATGACGCCGGACATCGTCGGGGTCTTGCCGTGCGCCAACTGGAAGTACTGCGAGAAGAAGACCGTGCCGCTGTACATCGAGACGCCGACGAACAGCGAGGCGAGGGCGGCCAGCGTGATCGTCTTGTTCCGGAACAACCGCAGCGGGATCAGCGGCTGTTCGACCCTGGTCTCCACGAACACGAAGACCAGGGCGAGCACCAGCGCGCCGCCGACCATCGCGAAGGTCTGCCAGGAGATCCAGTCGTAGTTCTTGCCGGCCAGCGTGACCCACACCAGCAGCAGGGTGACCGCGGCGGCGATGAAGAACGAGCCGGCCCAGTCGACCTTGACGCCCTCGCGCTTGACCACCGGCAGCTTCAGCGTCTTCTGGAGCACGATCAGCGCGATCACCGCGAACGGCACGCCGACGTAGAAGCACCAGCGCCAGCCGAGCCAGCTCGTGTCGGTGATGACGCCGCCGAGCAGCGGCCCGCCGACGGTCGCGACGGCGAAGGTCGCCCCCAGGTAACCGCTGTAACGCCCGCGCTCCCGCGGGGAGATCATCGCGGCCATCACGATCTGCGCCAGCGCCGACAGACCGCCCACGCCGATGCCCTGCACCACCCGGCAGGCGATCAGCATCCCGGTGTTCTGCGACAGCCCGGCGACCACCGACCCGCCGACGTAGATGATCAGCGCGATCTGGACGAGCGCCTTCTTGCTGAACAGGTCGGAGAGCTTGCCCCACAGCGGCGTGGTCGCCGTCATAGCCAGCAGCGAGGCGGTGACGACCCAGGTGTAGGCGCTCTGCCCGCCGCCCAGGTCGTGGATGATGTGCGGCAGCGCGTTGGAGACGATCGTCGACGACAGGATGGCGACGAACATGCCGAGCAGCAGCCCGGACAGCGCCTCCATTATCTGACGGTGCGTCATAGGGCCGTCATGGGAAGCGCCGTGGCCGCCCCCATGCTTGGCATGCCCGCCCCGCACACCGGCTGGTGAGGTCGTAGCCATGTGGTTCCTTTACTTCCTTTTCATCCTGCTGCGGGGGTACGGGTGGTGGAGGGGGATTCGTGGTGTGCCCGGGTGCGGCAGTCGCCGAAGCTCGTACGGAGCCTGGCGAGCAGCTCGATGAGGTGCCCGACGTCGGTGTCGGTCCAGTCGTCCAAATACCGGGCGAGCGTCTGGGTGTAGCGCTCGGAGAGCTCCGCCAGGAGCTCCCTGCCCTTCGGGGTCAGTCGCAGCAGCCGTGACCGCTTGTCCGCCGGATCGGGCTTCCGCTCGATCCAGCCGCGCTCAGCGACGTGCGCGACGTGCCGGCTGGTCACCGACATGTCGATCGCGAGCAGCTCGGCCAACTGGCTCATCCGCATCTCGCCGTGCCGGTCGAGGAGCGTGAGCACCCCGGCCGACGCCGGCGGGCAGTCCTGGGGCAGGATCCGCCCCATTTCCCGCTTGACGGCCCCGACGGCGCTGAGTTGCCGGGCCAGCTCCTCGTACTGACTGTGAGCGGCCACCGGCTCCTCCACGCCTCTTCTCACCTGCGCAACCTTCGCGGTGTTTTGTTGCTTGGGGCAACCATAGGCAAAGTTGGTTGCTGAAGGCAAACGATTTTGGGCCCGCCAGGGCATAGGAAACGCAAAGTCTGAGCCGCCTGTGAGTCAATAAAATCGTCTTGCGATGTAAAGGTGCTGGTCAATGCGGTAGGCGACCGTCTGTCACCATTCCTGCACCCTTTGCGCCACCCTGCCCCTCGGCGCCCGCCCCCGCCCTCACGCCACGTACGCCCCACCCGTACGCCCCGTAAGCGCCGCAACTCCACCCCGTGATCGGCGACTCAGCGCTCCGTGAGCGCGGCCGCCGCCCCTTTTCCCGGCGCCCGCGCACGCGCGCGCAGGATACGCGCCCCAGAGGTGCTCCCCGGGCCGGGGTTCGCTAGGGTCCTTCCCCATGGCGACCAACCCGCAGCACCCTGCCGACGGCAACTACGACCCGGCGGGCAGCACGCAGATGTTCCAGGCCTTCGTCAACGAGGGCGGCACCCCGCAGCCGGGCGCCCGTCGCGCCCCGGCTCCCCAGCAGGCGGCCGGCGGCCCGCGCGTCGGCCTGATCGTCGGCGTGGTCGTCGCCCTCGTGGTGGTGGCCGTCGCGGCCTGGCTCGCCCTGGGCTGACGGCCCGCGAAGGCCAGGGCGTCGACCACCGCTCGACGCCCGCCCCGCCCAACGCGCCATTCCCGCCGCCGAGTCCGACGCGCACCGGCTTCCCACACCCCTCGACGGCGGGCCTCTCACCCTCCGGAACTCACCCCCGAGGTTCACCCTCGGAGCTCACCCCTCCGCGGCCGCCTCCATCGCCGCGATGTCCAACTTCCGCATCCCCAGCACCGCCTGCATCACGCGCGTCGCGCGGTCCCGGTCGGAGTCGTTGAGGATGTCGGCCATCCCCTCCGGCGTGATCTGCCAGGACAGCCCGAACCTGTCCTTGAGCCAGCCGCAGGGCCCCTCCTCGCCGCCCTCGGAGAGCCGGCCCCAGTAGTAGTCGATCTCCTCCTGGTCGGCACAGCTCACGGCGAACGAGACCGCCTCGTCGAAGACGAACTGCGGCCCCCCGTTGATCGCGGTGAACTCCCGCCCGTCCAGCGCGAATTCCACCGTCAACACGGTGCCGGCCGGCCGCGGCCCGGCCTCCGTGTAGTGCGTGACGCTCCTGACCTCCGAGTTCGGAAACACCGAGCAGTAGAACTCGGCGGCCTCCAGCCCCTGGGTGTCGAACCAGAGGCTGGGTGTGATCTGCGGCATGACGCACTCCTGATGACGGGTCCGGACCCCCGGACGACGACCGATCGACAACCCCGAAGGGCCGCCCTCTCTATCGACCGCCACACCCCGGGGGACCCGTCGCCATTCGGGTGGGATTCCCGCAGCCGGATCCGCCCAACTCCGCCGCGAACCGAGCGGCACCAACTCCTCGCTGCGTCAGTACACCCAACACGCCGCCGAGTTGTCCTATGTGGTCGACGGAGCACCGTCTCCATCAACGACATCGAGGTCTTCCGTCAGCAGATGCAAGCGGGCCCCCGACTCTCCGACACCCGGTGTACTTTGGCCAGTTGGTCGTTCAACTCGACTGCCAGTAGATGGATCTCGCCAGGCGTCCACGCCCGGTCGGTGAGAATGCGGCGGGACTCTTCCATGAGTTCGGCCGCCGAGGTCATCTGCTCCGCCTCGATCCTGTCGGCGAGGCGGGAAACGTATCCGGTCCCGTTACCGTCGAGGAGATAGCACGGCTTCCCGTCCGGGCTGGTCCAGGGCAGTAGCCGCGCACCGTCCATGGGGTTCATCATGCCGCCGCCTCCACCCCGTGGAGCCAGGACGGCCCTACGTCGATTCCGCGCGCTGCCAGCCACAGCGTCCGTCGTCGCCCTTGCCGCAAGCGGCGCTCGCGCCGTTCCCACGACGTAAGAGCGTACGGGAAGTGCACCAAAGGGGTGTCCTCGCCTCGCAGTACGGGCCTGGGCGCGAACGTGATGGACGCGGTCGGGGCGGATTCCCGCCGTGCCGTAGTGCAGGTGGTGGTCGCACGGTGGCGACCCCGGGCGGGCAGTAACTGGCACAGCAGCAGTTTGAAGATCGTTCCAACGATGCGAAGCAAGTGTTCAACCTCCGTGCGGTTGAAGGCCACGCTCCCGGAAGTCGGGTCGTCGCGGGGCCTTGTGCGCTGGCGAATGGTTCTGGTTCGGCGCCTCAGCTCAGTGGCGATGCTGTCCGCAACAAAGTGAATCGCAGCATCTCTAGAGACGTCGTCGAGGGCGTGATCGCCCGCTACGTGGGCGAACAAGCGGACTAGGGTGTCTAGAGATCAGAGAGGAGGGCGTATGGCCGCCAAGGGCAACGGTCGTCAGCCGAAGTACCAGCGCATCGCCGAAGCGCTGAAGCAAGCGATCAAGGCTGGCGAGTACGGCCCCGGTGATCGACTCCCCGGCGAGAACGACCTCATGGCCACGTATGAGGTCGCGCGGATGACCGCACGCCAGGCGTTGGGCGTCCTGCAGAACGAGGGTGTCGCGGAGGCGCGCAAGGGCGCGGGTGTCTTCGTCCGCGCCTTCGAGCCGCTGCGGCGGCGGGGTGTCCAGCGGCTGGCGCAGGAGCAGTGGGGAGAGGGGCGGTCCATCTGGGCGGCTGACATCGGCGATCGGGAGCTGATCGTCGATCAGGTTGCCGTGACCGAGGCGTTGGCGCCCGCGGCCGTCGCGGGCGTGCTCGGCTTGGGCCCGGACGAGCCGGCGTGCGTGCGCAGTCGTCGCTTTGTCCTCGAAGGCAAGCCGGTGCTGTTGGCCACCAGCTTCCTCCCCGCTGACGTGGTGAGCGGATCGGTGATCGCCCAAGAGGACACCGGTCCCGGTGGTATCTATGCGCGCTTGGCCGAACTGGGCTGCAAGCCCGTGCACTTCAGGGAAGAGATCCGTTCCCGGATGCCGTCCTCGGAGGAGGCGGAACGGTTGAGCCTCGGTGCAGGCACGCCCGTCATCGTCATTGTCCGCACCGCCTTTGCTGACGGCGGCCGCCCCGTGGAGGTCAACGAGATGATCCTGGACTCGGCCGCGTACGTGCTGGAGTACGACGTGGAGGCGTAGGGGAGCGGCACCCCCGGGAGGGCGTTCGCATGCTGAGCGGTGACGTCGCGAATTGGCTGGAATGTGACGGTGGATGGCAGTAACTAGCTTTCCGCTACTTCCACTTGAACGTCACGTCCTTGGTGTTCAGGTGCATGCCCAGGGGGACCCGCCAGGCGTCCACGCAGAGTCGCCAGGTGCCGGTTGTGGGGTGGTCGGGGGCGAGCGGGAGGGGGAGGCGGCGGGTGGAGCGGAGGGTTGCCCAGTCGATGCCGAGGGGGCCGATGACGTGGCTGCCGAAGGTGACGGTGCCGGTGGTGACCGGTACGGGGCCGGTGTTGAGGAAGTCGATGGTGATCCGTTGGCACCAGCGGACGTCGGTGTCGGCGAGCACGGGCTTGCCCACCACCAGGCCGGCGGGGGCGTCCGGGCCGGCCGGGACGGTGGGGGAGGGCGGCGTCGGAGACGGTGAGCCGGGCGGGGTGCTGGGTGAACCGGCGGGCGGGGGAGCCGAGTTGGAGCCCCGGCCCGGGGTGGGGCTCGCGGGCGGGGAGGCCGGCGGGTCGGCCGGGCTCGGCGGTGGGGCGCTGCTCGTCGCGTCGGGGGAGGGGGCGTCGCCACCCGGGCCGGTAGTGGGGCGGGGGTGTGCGGTGCCGCCGTTGTCGCCGTCCAGGGGTGTCAGTTGGACCCGGCCCGGTGGGGCCGCGGGGCGCGTCGGTGCGACGCCGTCCGAGGGGCCGGCCGCGCCTACCGCGGCATAGCCGGAGCCGGCCGCGCTGCCGCAACCGGTGAGGAGGACGCCCAGGCAGCACACGGCGGCCGAGGCGGAGGCAACAGTCGTGGTCCGTCGCGTCATGGGGTACCTCCCAGCGAGGGCTGGGGGTCAGTGTTCCTGACGCGGCGTCAAGTGTGAAGGTGTGAGCGTGGGTCGGCGCGCGAGAGGGTGTCGGGGGTCACGGCGCGCGGCCGATCGTGCGGAGCCGGACCGGCGTCGTTGCGCGGTGCGGTCTCCCCTTGCTGTCCGCCGAGCGACCCGGAGCGGCTGTCGCCGGCTGCCCCTCGGCGGACCGTTCCTCAGTCCGAGATGAGTCCCTCGCGCAGCTGCGACAGCGTGCGGGTGAGCAGCCGGGAGACGTGCATCTGGGAGATGCCGACCTCCTCGCCGATCTGGGACTGCGTCATGTTGGCGAAGAACCGGAGCATGATGATCTGGCGTTCCCTGGGCGGGAGTTTGGCCAGCAGCGGCTTGAGGGACTCGCGGTACTCGACGCCCTCCAGTGCGCTGTCCTCGTAGCCGAGGCGGTCCGCGAGGGAGCCCTCGCCGCCGTCGTCCTCGGGGGAGGGGGAGTCGAGCGAGGAGGCGGTGTAGGCGTTGCCGACCGCCAGGCCGTCGACGACGTCCTCCTCCGACACCCCCAGGCACAGGGCGAGTTCGGGCACCGTCGGCGACCGGTCCAGCTTCTGGGAGAGCTCGTCGCTGGCCTTGGTGAGGGCCAGGCGGAGCTCCTGGAGCCGGCGCGGGACGCGGACGGACCAGGACGTGTCGCGGAAGAAGCGCTTGATCTCGCCGACCACGGTCGGCATCGCGAACGTCGGGAATTCCACCCCGCGTTCGCAGTCGAAACGGTCGATGGCCTTGATCAGGCCGATGGTGCCGACCTGGACGATGTCCTCCATGGGCTCGTTGCGGCTGCGGAAGCGGGCCGCGGCGTAGCGCACGAGCGGGAGGTTGAGTTCGATGAGTGTGTCGCGCACGTACGCGCGCTCCGTGGAGTCCTTGTCGAGCGTGGCGAGCCGCAGGAACAGGGACCGGGAGAGCGAGCGGGTGTTGATGGCGTCGACGTCGTCATGCACGTGTGGTGCTGGCGCGGGAATCGCGGGAAGCACCTTCGAGCTGCCCAGTTCTACGGACATGCCACCCCCTTGAGGTCGCGGACGGGTCGCTGCGGCGCCCCCGGCCCAGGGTGGACCGAGGAGTCGTACCTCCACCTGAATACCGGAGGCAGCACCACGGCAAACGCGGTTCCTGCAGAATGTCACATGTCGGCAACGCGCTGTAGCGTCTTGTCGACATATCCGTGCAGGAACAGGTCGCCCGTGCTGGTTAGGCGTCGATCCTGTTTGCGGATCGCAGCCGGGCGAAGCTCCGCGACAGTAGCCGGGACACGTGCATCTGCGAAACCCCGAGCTCCGCGCTGATCTGTGACTGCGTCAGATTGCTGTAGTAACGGAGCAAGAGGATGCGCTGCTCGCGCTCGGGGAGTTGGACGAGGAGGTGTCGGACGAGGTCCCGGTGTTCCACGCCGGCGAGTTCGGGGTCCTCGTAGCCGAGGCGGTCCAGCAGGCCGGGCAGCCCGTCGCCCTCCTGGGCGGCCTCCAGGGACGTGGCGTGGTACGAGCGGCCGGCCTCCAGGCAGGCCAGCACCTCGTCCTCGCCGATCTTGAGGCGTTCGGCGATCTCCGCGGTGGTGGGGGAGCGGCCGTGCAGCACCGTGAGGTCCTCGGTGGCGCCGTTGACCTGCACCCACAGCTCGTGGAGGCGGCGCGGGACGTGCACGGTGCGGACGTTGTCGCGGAAGTACCGCTTGATCTCGCCGACGACGGTCGGCATCGCGAAGGTGGGGAACTGCACGCCGCGGTCCGGGTCGAAGCGGTCGATGGCGTTGATCAGGCCGATGGTGCCGACCTGGATCACGTCCTCCATGGGCTCGTTGCGGCTGCGGAAGCGGGCCGCGGCGTAGCGGACCAGGGGGAGGTTGGCCTCGATCAGTGCGGCACGGACGCGGGAGTGCTCGGGGGTGCCGGGTTCCAGGCCCGCCAGCTCGGCGAAGAGCACCTGTGTCAGCGCCCGGGTGTCCGCGCTACGGCTCTCGCGGGCCGGAGCCTTGGGCGCAGTACGGGCCGTCACGGTCACGCCACCCTTCACGGTGCAGGTATCACTGCATGTATCGCGTATCGCATGTATCCGGCAAAAGCGGTCATAGCATCACAAGACATGTGCACTGTGTGCAAGCACCCCATAACGCCGTGTTGAAGAGAGAGTTGGCGGCGTACGGGGGTCGTGCGGGGCGGGGTGCGGAGGGGGGTCCGGGGGGCATGGCAAAGCCCCCCGCCGCGGGGCGAGGGGCCGGGCGCGGGCGGCGGTGGAGGGCCGCCGCGGGCGCGGTTCAGAACGCGTAGTCGGCGATCACCCAGGTGGCGAATTCGCGCCACTGGGCGGCGGCCGCCTGGTGGGCCGGGTGCTCCAGGTAGCGCTTGAGGTCGTCGGCGTTGGCGACGGCCGAGTTGACCGCGAAGTCGTGGGCGATCGGGCGGTCGGAGATGTTCCAGCCGCACTCCCAGAACGTCAGCTCGGGGATCTCCTTGCCCAGCTCGGCGAAGGCGCGTGCGCCGGCCAGGACCCGTTCGTCGTCGCGCGTGACGCCCTCGTTGAGCTTGAACAGGACCAGGTGGCGGATCACGACGGCCTCCGTGCGGCGGGACGGTGCGCAGCCGGTCCGGCGGGCCGGCTGGGACCTAGCTGACCAGCTGGGTCATGAACTCGCCGACGCTGTGGGCGGCGGTCGAGATGCCCTCGAACCCTATCTGGACGAGCCCCGCGGCCTTTTTGGGGGTGGCGATGATGGTCCAGAGCACGAAGATGATGACCACGTACATCGCGACTTTTTTCGCTGTCGCCATCTCTTCCGTCTCCCCTACGGCAAATCCCGGCGCCCCTGTGGCGCCTCCGGGGCGCCGGCCTCGGCGGCCGCCCCCGCTCCCGGTGCGTCGGGCGAGTGTAACCACAGGCGTTCGAGCCGGCGAGGCGCAACGGGCCGCCCGGCCCGGCCTTCACGCCGGTCTTATGGACCAAAGGCCCCCCAAGGAGGGCCCTTCGCCCGCCTGTTGGGACGGCCGGGGCACGGCACGATGGGGGCACGAGGTCACGCGGATCTGGCAGGAATCCGCGGGCCCCGGGACCAGGTCCCACTGCGGGGTCCGGACCGTGCGCCCCCTGACGCGCACGGCTTCGGCCACGGGGCCCGGTCCTCATCGGGGGGAGGCGATCCGTCCCCCTGGCTCGCCTCCCCCGTCCCACCCCGCCCCCGCGCTTCCACCGCGCCCCCTTCCGCGCGCCGTGTGCGCCCGCCGGTCGGTCCCGCCGGCAACCTCCGGGCCGTTCTCGTCGTCCCTCTCCCCGTAAGGCATCCCCGTACGCCGTGGGTTGCGCATGTACGCGACAATCACGCGGCACGGAGCGCGGGGTGGACCGTGGCGGTCGACCGCCACGGTGCGGGCCCGCGCGGGACGACGAGAGGAACTCGGGGCTTACGACGATGAGCATCGACTGGAACCGGCGCACCTGCGCCCGGCGCGGTCACACCACCTATCTCCCGCACGAGGAGCATCTCCAGGCGAAACTGCACGCCGCCACCGCGCTGGGCACCGCCTGGCGCTGTCTGCGCTGCGGCGACTTCGTGCTCGGCGAGCCGGGCGCCACCGGGCCGGCCGCCGACGCCCCGTTGGTCCCGCGCGGCAAGGTGCTGCGCGACCTGTTCATCCTGCGCTTCCTGGCCGTCGAACGGGCGGTGCGCGGGGTGTTCATCGTGCTGGCGGCCATCGCCGTCTGGCAGTTCAGCAACAGCCAGGACGCGGTCCGTCAGTTCTTCGACAAGAACCTCGACGCGATCCGCCCGGTGGCGGTCCACTTCCACTACGACCTCGACCACTCGCCGGTCGTCGACACCATCCGGAAGACCTTCGGCTACCACCACTCCACCCTGGTGCTGGTCGCCGCGGCCCTCCTGGCGTACGCGCTGATCGAGATCGTCGAGGCCGGCGGCCTGTGGGTGGCCAAGCGCTGGGCGGAGTACCTGACCGTGGTGGCGACCGCGGCGTTCCTGCCGCTGGAGATCTACGAACTGACCGAAAAGGTCAGTGGGCTCAAGGTCGCGGCCCTGGTCGTCAATATCCTCGCGGTGCTCTACATCGCGTTCGCCAAGCGGCTGTTCGGGCTGCGAGGTGGCCGCGCGGCCTTCGACGAGGAGCGGCGGAGCGCCTCCTTGCTGGAGGTCGAGACGTCCGCCGGGATGCCCGCACCGGCCCATAATGGCTGAACGCACCGTACGAGGGGGAAAGCCACCCATGCGACCGAAGCTCATCAACTCCGCGCGCCGCCCGTCCGGTTCGGCGCGCATATCCGCCCGCCGGACCGCGGCCCGCCGCCGCCCGGCGGTCGTCCTGGCGCTGCTGTTCGGCCTGTTGGCCGCCGCGGCCGGCCCGGCTGCCGCCGCCGGCCTCGCCGACGCCACCGCGGCCCGACCGGCCGTCGTGGGCGCCGGGCAGGCCGCGCCCGCCGCCCGACCGGCCGCCGACGCCGGCATGCGCGTCGCCGCGGCCGCCGAGGCGGCGCCCATGAAGTGGCGGCACACCACGCACGCCTCCCACGGCAGCAGCTACCACCACGTCACGCACCAGGCGTCGAACACCTCCCAGGGCAAGCCGAAGAAGAAGATGGGCTTCTTCAAGAAGCTGGGCATCTTCCTGATCGTGATCATCGTGGTGATCATCGTCATCGTGATCCTGGTGATCTGGATGATCGTGCACTTCATCCGGAAGGCGTTCCGCCGCCGCGGCTGACGCCCCGCGCCCACCGCGCACCGCGGGGGCGGCCGGAGCCCGTAACGGGCCCCGGCCGCCCCCGTTTTCGTCTCTGTCCCGCGTTCCGGTTCGCCGCGGAACGGCAATGCCCGTGCGCTCGGGCGAAGTGCGATTGCTGATTGCTGAAGCAAAGTCCGGGCGTGGGAATGCGGTCGTGGAGTGCGAGGGTGGGCCCCGCTTTTCAGCTCTGTGCTCGCGTTTCTCGCGCTCCCGCGGGCGGTCCCAGGCCATCAGACTCGGCCATTTTTGATCAACCCTCGACCTAGGGGGGCTTGACAGATGGGGGTTTCCGGCTAGTCGTCGAGGGGGCTCGGCGGGTGGGGCGGCGGTGGGCAACTGGCGCCGGGTGTCACGGCCTTGGGCTGGCGGCGGCCGGCCGTCGGGGCGGTGTGCGGGGCGGCGGAGGCGTGCGGGCGCCGCGTGGGGTGGTCGGTGCGAGAGGGGAGAGTCGCAGGTAGTGCGCCCCGCGGCGGAATCGGCGGCGCTTCTCGGGCGGTTCCACGGGGGATTGTCGGTCGATGCGCAGCGGGCCCGTACGGCCCGTGGAGCGGTCTGCTCCGGGGTGCGTCCGACGGGTGCGGGCGTCGCTCCTTGCCCCGGCGCGAACGCAATCGGGGGGCGCGAAGGGGCGGTTGGCGCCGGGTCGGGTGCGGCTCCAGACGGGCGGGCGGCGGGCGGGGGTGGTGCGCGTAGGGGGGCGTCGGCCGCGGGTTGCCGGAGTTATACGGGCGAGTGAACACAGCCACTCTGAGCTGGAGTTCGTTGCTGTAGGGGTTTTCATCTGCATAGGCTCTTCACGGTTGTCAGTGAGGAGGGTCGGCTCTTGCCGGTATCCGCGGCGCGTCCGCAACCGGGAGCGGCCCAGCTATTGGGGGAGGGACCGCGTGCACTTAGACGCGTCAGACACACCTCTGCGCGGACGCGTGGAGGAAATGGCGTGCCTTACCAAAATCCTCGAACTCTGTCGTGACGGCGGCACCGCACTGATCACCATCGAGGGCCCGATCGGCATGGGCAAGACGCGGCTGCTGCGGGAGTCCCTGCGGGTCGCCAGCGGGCTGGGCCTGTCCGTCGCCCTGACCACCCTCGACAAGCGGCGCGCGGCGCGTCTGTCCCGGGCCCGGCAGGTGTCGATGGCCGGCCGGCCCGCGGTCATGGCCTTCGACAACGCCCATCACCTGGGGGACGAGGCCGTCAACGCGCTGGTGTCCGAGAACGCCAACAGCCACTACGGCACCCCCACGGCCTGGATCCTGGCCCGCCGGACGCGCGCCGGGGCGCCCCCGCTCGACAACTTCATCTCCAGCCCCGTCGCCCTCAACTGGCGCATCGCCCTCGGCCCACTGGACGTCCCGGCCTCGTTGGCGGTCTGCACCGACGTCCTGGGGGCCGGCCCCAGCCCGGAGTTGACCCGGGTGCTGCTCAGGGCCGGCGGGCATCCGCGGCGCCTGCACGAGCTGGTGGAGGGGATGCGCGAGGAGCGCAGCATCGCCGTCGTCGGGCACCGGGCCGAACTCGTCGAGGACCGCGTCCCCCGGCGGCTGACCCAGCGCGTGCACCGCTCACTGCTCGGCTACTCCGACGCGTTCCGGCAGATGGTGCGGGTGGCGGCCACGCTCGGCCGCGAGGTCTCCTTCGGGCAGGTGGCCGACATGATGCAGCAGCCGCCCCTGGAACTCCTGCCGGTCCTGGACGAGTTGGTCTCGGCCGGCGTCCTGGTGCACCAGGGTGACAAGCTGGTGTTCTGCGACGAACTGCTCTGGCGGCTGATCTCGGACTGGATGCCGCCCACCGTGCAGGAGGCGCTGCAGCGGCAGGCCGCCGCGCAGCACCCCCTCTGGCACCCCGCCGACCCGCCCGGTCCGCCGCCGGTCGACGACCGGGGCGAACCGGACCCCCCGGGCTTCGAGATCGACCCGGAGACCTTCGTCGGGGGCCTCACCGAGAAGCAGAGCAGCATCATCAAGCTGGTCTGCGAGGGACTGACCAACCAACGGATCGCCCGCCAGCTCCGGCTCTCCCCGCACACCGTCAACTACCACCTCAGGAAGATCTTCCGGGTGTTCGGGGTGAATTCGCGGGTCGAGCTGATCAGGGAGGTCCAGCAGCGGACCGGACGCGCGGACGAGGTCCCCGAGGGCGAGCGGCAGACCTGATCCGGCGCGGTGTCAGTGCGCGTCGGCGCGGTCACGGTAGGCGCGCTCGGCGCCCAACGTGACGTCGGGCCGCAGCAGTTCGGACGCGAAGGCGCTCGGCGCCCGCCCGTCCGCGACGCGCTGCGGCCAGTCCCGGTCGCCCAGGGCCCCGCGACCGAGCGCGAGCAGATCGGCGTGCCCCTCGTCGAGGACCGTCCGGGCCTGCTCGACGTCGTGCATACCGCCGTTGGCGATCACCGGGCGGCCGGTGACCTCGCGGGCCAGGGCCGTGGCGGTGACGCCGGTGTCGAGCGTGGCGGTCTGCTGCCAGTCGCGGCCCTCGCTGGCCAGGTGGAGGAAGTCCGCGCCGGCCCCGGCCGCGGCCCGGAAGATCTGCTCGGCCTCCGCGGCGCCGCCGGGCCAGCGGTACTCCAGGTCGTTCACCTTCGTCTGGGACAGCCGTATGCCCATCAGGTACTCGGCGCCGACGGCCGCCCGCACCGCCCGCAGCGCCTCCACCAGGAAACGGCTGCGGCCGGCCACGTCACCGCCGTAGCCGTCGGTGCGGGTGTTGGTGTACGTGGTGAGGAACTGGTCGATCAAGTAGCCGTTGGCGCCGTGCAGTTCGACGCCGTCGAAGCCGGCCTCCCTGGCCCGGACGGCGGCCCGCGCGAAGCCCTCCAGCGCCTCGGCGAGGTCCGCTTCGGTGGCGGCGCGCGGCAGCGCCCAGGCCCCTGACCCGCCGTACGCGGCCATCTTCTCGCCGAGCGGCGGCACCGCGGACGGCGCGAGGGTGCCCGCGCGGTGGTGGTTGTGCTGGGACAGCGCGCCGCCGTGCATCAACTGCGCGACGATCAGGCCGCCTTCGGCGTGCACCGCGTCCACCACCCGGCGCCAGCCGGCGACCTGCTCGTCGGTGACCAGCGCGGGCTGGTCGGGGTAGGACTGGCTGTAGGCGTGGTCGAGGTAGACGCCTTCGGTGATGACCAACGCGAAGCCGCCCTGGGCGAAACGCGCGTAGTACCGGGCCATCTCGGCGGTGGGGACACCGTCTCCCGCGGTGCTGACCCGGGACATCGGGGCGACGGCCACCCGGTTGGCGAGCTTGAACGGGCCGAGCTGCGCGGGCGTCAACGCGGGGTGTGTGGAGGGCATATCGGGGTGGTTCTCCTGGAGTGTGCGTGGCGGGTTCGAGTCGGGACGGGACGTCAGCGGTGGAGCAGGGTGTCCTCCTCACGACGGCCCCGGGTGCGCCGGTCCGGACCGGTCCAGCGCTTCGCGTCGGGCGCCTGGAGGCCGAACTGGTCCAGGACCCGTGCGACGACGTGCGCAACGATGTCCTCGACGCTCTCGGGCCGGTTGTAGAAGGCCGGCATCGGAGGTGCGATCACCGTACCCATCCTGGTCAGGGCCAGCATGTTCTCCAGATGAATTTCGGAAAGCGGGAGTTCGCGGGGGACCAGGACCAGCCGACGCCGCTCCTTGAGCGTCACGTCCGCGGCGCGGTGCACCAGCCCGTCGCCGAACCCGGCGCGCACCGCCGCCAGCGTCTTCATGCTGCACGGCGCGATGACCATGCCGTCGGTGGGGTACGAGCCGCTGGAGATCGCCGCCGCCTGGTCGCCCGGCCCGTAGGCGTGGCTGGCCAGGGCCATCACCTCCGCCGCCGTCCAGTCGGTCTCCAACTCCACCGTGGCGCGGCCCCACTTGCTCAGCACGAGGTGGGTCTCCACCCCCAGCGCCCGCAGCGTCTGCAGCAGTCGGATGCCGATGAGGGAGCCGGTCGCCCCGGTGATGCCGACGACCAGCCGCAGGTCCCGCCCGGGGCCCTCCGTGGGCATCAGCCCTCCAGCGGGTCGAGGAAGCTGCGCCGCACCGCGCCCCGCATCGCGTACGGGGCGGTGGCGTCGACGTAGCTGCGGTGTCCCCCCGCGGACCGGCCGCGCGCGCTGTCCCAGGCGACGGTCTGCGAGGGGTCGAGCCCGATGCGCGCGAAGCCCTCCACGTGGGCCGCGTCGACGGAGAGGTTGGAGCGGGTGGTCAGCGCCCACAACAGGTCCTCGGGCGAGGACGGATCGACGTCCTCGTCGACGAAGACCAGCAGCTTGACGAACGGATGGCGCTCGAAGATCTCCCCGGCCAGGGCGGGCAGTTGCCCGTCGACGGCCGCGGAGTCCTTGCGGACCTGCGCCACCAGCAGGAACATCCCGCCGCCCGCGGGCGCGTAGTGCGCGTCGCGGAGCAGCTCGCCGCCGACCCCCGACAGGGCGACGGCCAGTTCGCCGGCCAGCCCGAGGATCAGCGACTGCTCGCGGCCGGGGCCGATCACCGCCTGGAAGACGGGGTCCTCACGGGTCGTGACGGCGGTGACCGTGATGACGGGCAGGTCGGCGGCGCCCCGGCCGTCGTTGCCGAGCACCTCGGGCAGCGAGCCCGCGGGCTCCCGCCCGGGCAGCGCCTCGTCGGCCGTGGTGTCGTCGAGATAGCCCTCCAGGACGATCTCCGAGGTCGCGAAGGCGGAGACCGGCTGGGTGACCGCGGGCGCGAGGACCAGCGGCGCCCCGGCCAGTGCGCCGGCGAGCTGCACCTTGTCCGTGCCGGGCGGGAGGAAGGCGGAGCCGACGGCGGAGGCGAGCATGGCCGCCGGGGGCGCGCCGATGTTGATCGTCACCGGCAGTCGCTCGCCGCGGTCCCGCGCGTCCCGGTGCATGGCCCGCAGCCGCCGGCTCGGCAGCATCCAGATGACCACGTGCCGCGCGTCCCGAACGAGCATGCGGTGCACGGCGGTTGCGGTCCGTCCGGTGGCCGGATCGTGCGCGTGGAGCAGGCCGGTGGTGAGGTACGGACCGGCGTCGCGGGGCGTGGTGTGCAGGGCCGGCAGCGCGCCGAGGTCCACCTGGTCGCCGGTCGTGCGGTGCGTGAACGGCGAGGAGTCGAGGTGCACGGGTGGCCGGAACGCCTCGGTCAGCGCGGCGGCGGTGTCGGCGTTGGCGCGCCGGGGCAGGCCCGGCAGCCAGCGGCGCAGCCGCTCGGCGTCCCCGTACGCGCCGACCGCGACGGGGACCGCACCGCCCGCGACGCGGGTGTAGACCGCGATGTCCTCGCTCCGGCCGGAGGGGGTGGCGGGTGCCCCGGCGTAGTGGGCGGCGTAGTGCGCGCCGATGGTCGTGGGGTCGTGCGGCTCGTCGTGCTCGTGGTAGGCCCCGGGCTCCCGCCCGCGGGCCTCCCGCAGCGCGGCGCGCAGCGAGAGGCCGGGCCGTTCGTCCGTCATCGGCCGGTCCCGGCCGGGGCGCCGCGGTGCGCGGCGATCTCGCGCCGGGCGGCGTCCGCGTCGTACCACCACGGGTCCAGGGACGGCGGCCGGTTGAAGCCCTCGGCGATGGCGGAGGCGAGCGAGGGCGCGTGCTGGGCGGCGTCGAAGAGGGCCACGACGTGGTCGGGGGCGGGCGGCAGCAGCCCGTTGGTCCAGCGGACCACGTGCTGGGCGTACTCCCAGAACTTCTCGAACGTCGCGTTCATCCAGTCCGCGTCGAAGCGGTCGGCGCCGCGGGCGAGGATCTCGCGGAGGTAGACGTCGGCGCTCTTCGCCGCGTTGTTGGAACCCTGCCCGGTCACCGGGTCGTTGAGGACGACGACGTCGGCCAGGCCGAGCACGGACCGGCCCGAGGGCAGGGTGGCCACCGGCCTGCGGACGGTCGGCGGGACGCGCCCGGAGAGCACGCCGTTGGGGTCGGTGAGGCGCGCCTCGGCGGCCCGCTCGCCCTCCCAGGGCAGGTGCTTGTTGAGCAGCTCCTTGGTGAGCGCGAGGTGCTCCTCGGGGGACGCGACATTCCCGAAGGCATCGAGCGGGCCGCCGGGCACCGCGTTGAGGAAGATGCAGTCGCAGGGGCCGCTCTTGGTGAGTGCGGGAACGATGAAGTACTCGCCGAGGCCGGGCATCAGGTTGGCGCCGCAGGAGACGAAGGTGTCGCGGGGCCGCAGGCCGTGCACGTAGGAGACGGCGGCGACGCGCTGCGGGCCGTCGAAGGCCGAGCGCTCGGCGTCCCGCTCGAAGAGCCTGCCGAGCTCGCCCTTGCCCGCCGCGACGACGACGAGGTCGTGCGAGGCGGCGAGCGACTCCAGGTCCTCGATGCCCGCCTCGGCGATCCGCAGCGCACCGCCGGCCGCCTCGAACTCCCGCAGCCAGGCGGCGATCTTGACCCGCTGGTCCACGGACTGGGCCGGAGCGGCCAGCCGGGCCTCGAAGTCGATGTGCTTGGCCGCGTCGAGCGCGATGGTGAACGAGAGCCCCTCGATGGTGGGGGCCTCGTCCTGCCAGTGGTCCAGGCCGAGGTCGCGCTCGATCGCCATCGAGTCGCCGAACATGATCTGGGTCGACATGACCCGACCGTCGAGCACCTGCTGCGGCGTGCGGTTCGACACCAGCGTGACGTCGTAGCCCTGTTGGCGCAGACCGAGCGCGAGTTGGACACCCGCCTGTCCGGCGCCGACGATGGCGATCGACCTCATGGCATGCTCCTTCTGCGAGACGTACGGAAAAGGGGAGATGCGAAAAAGGGGGAGAGTGGGGCCCGCCCCCGGCACGAGGGGGGCGGGCCGTCCGCCTCAGGCGGAGGGGCGGGAGGCGGGCTCGGCCTCCGGCTCGGCGGAGCCGTCGAGGACGGTCTCGTCCTCGGGCTCCTCGGAGGTGAGGTGGAGGCCGATCACGCCACCGATGATGGCGAGGAAGCAGATCACCTTGCCGAGCGTGATCTGCTCGCCGTAGAGCACCGCCGCGAGGAGGACGGAGCCGACGGCACCGATGCCGGTCCAGACCGTGTAGCCGATGCCGACGTCGATGGACTTCAGGGCGAGGCTGAGGAGGTAGACCCCGCCGCCGCCCGCGACGACGGTGATGATCGACGGGACCAGCTTGGTGAAGCCGCCGTTGGCGCCGGAGCTGAGGGCGAAGACCACCTCGATCGCCGCGGCGATCAGGAGCAGTGTCCAGGCGGTCGCGGCGCTCTGCTTCTTGGGGGCCGGCTGCTGGGGAGCGCTCATCGTCACACCCCCGACAGGGTCTTGAGGCCGACGACGCCACCGATGATGGCGAGGAAGCAGACCACCTTGGCCGGGGTGATCTTCTCCTTGAAGATCAGCGCCCCGAAGATCACCGTGCCGACCGCTCCGACGCCGGTCCAGATCGGGTAGCCGACCCCCACGTCCAGGGTCTTGAGTGCCAGGCTGATGAAGTAGATGCCGCCGACGACGCCGACCACGGTGATCAGCGACTCCTTGAGCTTGGTGAAGCCCTCGGAGGCGCTCGCGCCGAGCGCGAAGATGATCTCGAAGACGACGGCGAGGGCTAAGTAGAACCAGGCCATGGTGGTGAAGGTGTTCCTCTCAGACGGTTGACGCTCGGGCTGGTGCCTCGTCGGCCAACGACCCGCTGCCCGCGACCACGTCGCGGTCGGCGAACATGCCGGGATGCTTGGCGCGCATCCGCTCCAGCAGCAGGTCGAAGGGGACGTCTGCGTAAGCGCCGTAGTCCTTCAGGAATTCCATCCGGGCGCCGTCGTGTCCGTCGTACGGGTGGTAGAGGCTGTCCGACGTGCCGTCGAACTCCAGCGGTGCCATGCCGTACAGGCGGCACAGCAGCTTGTTGAAGACCGGGGTCACCCGCAGCCACCGGCCACCGAGGTGGACGGAGACCAGACCGTGGTGGAAGACCTCCCCGCCGACCATCTTCTTCAGCCGCTCCGAGGCCAGGTGATTGCGGACGTCGGCGTAGACCAGACGGCTGGGGATGCCGACGGCGCGCACCGCGGCGGCGTACAGGACGGACTTGTGGACGCAGAAGCCCACTCCGGCGCGGGCGATGGAGCTGGCGCGCAGTGCCTCGCGGGAGAGCTTGGTGCCGTAGACCTCGTAGTGGAGGCCGTCGCGCACCGCGTAGTAGAGGCGCACCGCCCGCTCGGTCTCGGTGCCGGCGTCGCCGACGGCCTTGGCGACGAACTCCCGTACGGCGTCGGTCTCGTAGTCGAGGAACTCCGTGGGGCGGCGGAGCTCCGCCAGGTTCTCCTCATGGCTCATGGCCGCGTGTCCCCTCTCAAAGGCCCATCATGGCTGCGATGCGGGTGCGCTGGATGTCGCTGGTGCCCGAGTAGATCGTCCCGGCCAGCGCGTTGCGTACGTCCTGTTCGAGGCCGTACTCGGTCATGTATCCGTAACCGCCGAAGGTCTGCACGGCCGCGATGGCCGTGGACAGGTTGCCCTCCGAGGCCAGGAGTTTGGCGGTGGCGACGTCGACGGTGGCGTCCTCGCCCGCGGCCATCTTCAACGCCGCCTCGTACAGGGCGCGCCGGGCCGTCTCGACGGTGATCCGCATGTCGACGACGCGGTTCGCCACGGACTGGAAGGAGCCGATGCTCCTGCCGAACTGCTGGCGGGACTTGGCGTATTCGAGGACCCGCTCAAGGCGGTGCTGCATCTCTCCCACATTGACGACGAAGGAGCACAGCACCTCCCACTTCATCACGTGGTCGAAGACGAGGAAGCCCGAGCCGGTCCGGCCGATGACGTTCTCCAGGGGGACCCGGCAGTCGTCGAAGAACAGCTCTGTCAGCGTCGAGGTGCGCAACCCCATCTTGGACATGGGCTTGCCGACGGTCAGGCCGGGGGTGTCGCGCTCGACCAGCACGGCGGTGACCCCGAAGGGGCTGCCCTGGGCCCCGGTCGAGACGTAGACGACGAAGACGTCGGCCACCGCCCCGTTCGAGACGAAGGACTTGTTGCCGTTCAGGACGAGGTGGCCGTCCTCCACCCGCCCGGTGGTGCGCATGTTGAGCATGTCCGAGCCGGCCTCCGGCTCGGAGATGGCGTGCGCCCCGATGACGTCGCCCGCGCACACCGCGGGCAGGAAGCGCCGCTTGAGGTCCTCGGACCCGAAGCGCTGGAGGGGGACGCCGGTGCTGACCATGTGGGTGGTGACGGAGAACGACAGGCCGCCGTCGCGGCAGGAGTAGCCCAGGCCCTCCAGGACGTACAGGGTGGTCAGCAGGTCCTGGCCGAGCCCGCCCCACTTCTCGTCGGTGGGCAGCCGCAGCAGGTCGGAGTCCTGGACGAGCTTCCACAGCTCACGGGAGAACTCGCCACGGGCGTCCCGCTCCAGGTGGCCTTCGCTGAGCCGCGCGCCCAACGGGAGCACTGCCTCCCGCAGTTCGCGCTGGTCATCGCTCCACTGGATCACAGCTCACCACTTCCAAGGTCTCGTCGTACGAGGGGGTATGCAGGAGGGGACGCAAAGCCCCTCCCGGGGCGGGCCGGGCGGCCGGTCCGCCCCGGGAGGACGGCCGTCAGTAGCAGGAGAAGCCGCTCTCGTCGAGGCTGTGGACCTCGTCGCCGTTCAGCGGGGGGTTGAAGACGCTGATCAGGTGCAGGTCCTCGTCGGGGTCGGCGATGAGGAAGTGGGCGTCGTGCTCGTTGAGCGCGTAGAGCACGCCGGGCTCCAGCCTGACCGTCGTCGAGCCGTCCGCGCTGGCCACCTCGCCCCTGCCGCCGACGCAGTAGCAGGCTTCCAGGTGATTGCGGTACTGCAGACGGGACTTGGTGCCGGCCCGGACGAGGGTGTCGGCAACCGTGAAACCCATTTCGTCGGACTTCACCACGAGACGGTGGCTGAGGCCATTGCCCCAATCGACGACCTGGACGTCGGACTTCACTCGGGCGAACATGGGATGACTCCTTTTCTAGGCCGACCGAACCCCCATGGCGAAGTCGCCGGGAATTCGTGGGTAGTTGGTTCAGCGAGCGGTGACCACACCACTCGTCGCCGACTCGATGAACTTCTGCATGGTGTTCACCGAGCGGAAGTTGTCCGGTGCGAGCTCCACCTGCTCGATGGGGATGCCGAACCGTTCGGTGAGCCAGGAAATGACCCGGACCAACTGGAGACTGTCGATGACCCCGGTCTCCAACAGGTCGAGATCCGCGTCGAGTTGGTCGACGGGCACGTCGGGCAGGAATTCCCTGATGAGGAACCGCTTGATCTCAGGTACGTTGTCCACTTTCTTGGCCTTGTCCCTTCATCCTCAAGCTCTTGACCGCGGCCCGATCGACCTTTCCGGTCAGGCCCTTGGGTAGGTCTTCGTCGACAATGCGGATGTCGGCGGGGATGGACGTTCTGACCAGCCTTGCGGCGCAGTGCTGACGCAGCGCCAGACTGTGCAGGCCGGTGTCGGGGGCACGCCGTACCAGCGCGTGCAGCGTGTGGCCGGCCACCTCGTCGGGCAGGGCGACGACCACCGCCTCGGCCACGTCCGGGTGCTCCGAGATGACCTGCTCGACCTCCTGGACGTTGATCCGCACCCCGCGCACCTTGACCTGGAAGTCGGCCCGCCCCGCCAGCGACAGCGTCCCGTCCGGTGCCCGGACGACGACGTCGCCGCTGCGGAAGTAGGTGCGCGGCCCGTCGGCGTCCGCTCTGCGGACGAAGCGGTCCCGCCCGAGCTCCGGGTCGAGGTAGCCGGGCGTCTGGAAGGGCGTGTGCACCAACAACTCGCCGCGCCCGGGCCCTTCGAGCTCCCGCCCGTCCTCCCCGATGAGCAGGGCGCGCACCCCGGGCAGGGGCCGCCCCAGGGGGAGCGGCACCGCGGGGTCCCAGCGCTCCAGTTGGCCGGGGGCGGCGTCGAAGACCAGGCTGTCGTTGGTCTCGGTGCAGCCGTAGACGTTGTGCAGGGCCGCCCTGGGGAAGAGCCGGGGCAGGGCGGCGGCCAGCTTCGCCGGCATGGCGTCGCCGGTGAAGACGACGTGCCGGGGCCCTTCGAGCGGGTCCGCGCCCGGGTCCGCGTCGTGCAGCAGCCGGTAGAACATGGGCACCGCCTGCACGACCTCCGCCCCGCTCCGCTCGATCAGCGCGCGCAGGTGGTGCCCGTCGGTGGCGCGGTCCCGCTCGACCATGACGACGCAGCCGCCGGCCACCAGCGTGGTCCAGACGTCGAGCAGGCACAGGTCGAAGTTGAGCGGGGCGTAGTTCAGCACGCGGGTGCCGGGGCCGATCCCGAAGTGCTCGGACGCCCAGGCGAAGAACGGCGCGAGCCGGTCCGTCGCCAGCGGCACGACCTTCGGCATGCCGGTGGAGCCCGAGGTGGTCAGGAGCAGGCCCGTCCCCTCCGGGACGGCGGGCGCGTCCGGACGCGCCTCGACGGTCTCCACCGTCACGTCGGCGTCGGGCCCGCCGGGCGTCAGGAGGTGACGGATGCCGGCCGAGGCGACGAGTCGGTGGAGCGTCTGCGCGCCGAGCTCCGCCGACGGCAGCAGGACCGGGCGCCGCTCCAACAGGCAGGCCAGGACCAGGGCGACGACCTCGGGCGACTTGTGCGCCCGCACGCACACGGGGGTGCCCGGCGCCGGGCCGTAGTGGGTCAGCCACGCGCGGAACCCGTCGGCGAGGCCGGTCAGTTCCCGGTACGACACCGTCCGCTCCCCGTACAGCAGGGCCGGGGCGCCGGGCCGTGCGCGCGCGTGTTCGTCGAGGGCTGAGAACGCTGGTGAGGGCATGGTGGTATCCGTTGTCCCGTCAACTGTTCCGTGTCGAGCCGGAGTTAGTGCGCCGGCACGCCCGCTACGGGGGCCGTGGACCGGATCTCGCGGTAGTCGCCGTCGAAGTAGAGCAGCGGCTTCCCGTCGCCGCCCGCCGCGGCCGCCACGCGCCCGATGATGATCGCGTGGTCGCCGCCGCCCACCACGTTCTCCAGGCGGCAGTCGAAGTAGCTCAGGCACCCGGAGATCACCGGGGCGCCGGTCACCGCCTTCTCGGTCCCCACGGAGGGGAACGCGCCGATCGCACGGCCGTTGCCGCGCGTGGAGAAGTGCCGGGACACCTGCTGCTGGTCATGCCGCAGCACGCTGACCGCGAAGACCTCGGCCTTCAGGATCGCGGCGACCAGCGGACTCAGCCGGCCGATCGACACCGACACCATCAGCGGGTCGAGGGACAGCGAGCCGAAGGCGGAGACCGTCTTGCCGTACACCTCGCAACCGTTCCGCGTGGTGACCACGGTAACGCCGGAGGCGAACTTGCCCGCCGCGGCGCGAAAATCGCTCTCCTGGCACTCGGGAATGTCATCTCGCCCGCTGGCCAGTAATGCATCCATAATTCGCCGACACCGCCCTTTGCCATATAGTCGCCCGCCGTCGACGCGGACCCTTCGGGTCGTTTGTCGGCGGTCCGGGCGCTGCTGCTTGGGTGCGTTTCGACTTTACGGTTGCGGCCAATTCCGAGCCACTACTCGTTCAAGTGAGGGGTTCCACTACTCACTTGGGTAGACGGGTGGTGGGAGCGTTTGGGGCCGGCGACGCCGGAACCGCCAACCGGGATCCGGTGGCGCGGCCCAAGTGTCGTGGAAATACGTCTAGTTGGACTCCATCACATGTCACGAACGTGGCGCCCGGCCCGCCATAGGAACCCCCTATACCCCCTGCTGACATTTCGTCTTTGCCCCGCGTTCTTTCCCGGACCTACCGTGAAACAGCTCGACGGGACGCGCACCGCGATTCCCTCGAAGGCCCGCGCTCTGTGCGCGTCGCCCCTTGTTCGGTCGAGCAGGCGCTTACGGGATCGAAAGGACCAGTGACCTCACCATGACCACAGGCGAGAACGGATCGGGAACACGGGAACTCGCGGGAAAGCGGGCCCTGGTCACGGGCGGCACCCGCGGAATCGGCGCGGCCGTCGTGCGCCAACTCCTGGACGCCGGCGCCCAGGTGCTCACGACGGCCCGGTCGGCGACGAGCGCGGCGCCGGAGGGGGCCGCCTTCGTGGCGGCCGACGTGCGGACGCGGGCTGGCGCGCAGGAGCTCGCCGCGGCCGCGCGGGACGTGCTCGGCGGGGTGGACGTCCTGGTCCACAACGCGGGCGGGGCGCAACCGCACGAGAGCGCCGCGGCCATCCCCGACGAGGAGTGGCAGGACGCGCTGGACCTGAACTTCCTGGCGTCGGTGCGGCTGGACTCGCTGCTGACACCGGGGATGCGGGAACGGCGTTCGGGGCTGGTCGTGCACGTCTCCTCGGCCGCGGTCCGCACCCCGGTGGGACAGTTCCTGCACTACACCACGGCGAAGGCCGCGCTGGAGAACTACAGCCGCGGACTGGCCCTGGAACTGGCCCCGTTCGGAGTCCGGGTCAACACCGTGACCCCTGGCCGGGTCGCCACCCCCGGCGGCGAAGCGACGCGGGAGCAGTGGGCGCGCCTGAACGCGGCGCCCGGCCAGACGAACGCCCACGACACCCCGCCACTGGGGCGCGAGGGCCGACCCGACGACATCGCCCACGCGGTGCTGTTCCTCGCGTCCGACCGGGCGGGCTGGCTGACCGGAAGCAATCTCGTCGTGGACGGCGGCGAGTTCCCCCGCGGCTGACGACACCCGCCTTCCCCAACGCCGGCTCCGGTCAACGGAATGCACCGACACCCCGCCACCGCCCTCCCCCGGCCCGGATCACACCGGTGAGGAGGCAGCGGATTCGGCCCAGGTCTCCCGACGCAGGAAGTCGAGCAGGGCCGTCTCCGCCGGGCCGGCGCCCTGCCGGAGCACGGCGATGACGGGCTGGGAGACGGCCGGGAACACCGATCGCACGAGGTGCTCGTAACCCTGCGGCACGGCGGAGGCCGGGACCAGCGTCACCCCCAGCCCGTGGGCGGCCCAGCGCACGGCCGTCGCCGTCTGGGACACCCGGGCGGCCGTGGTCGGGGTCGGCTCGTCGCCCCGCAGCACCTCCGACAGCACGCCGTCGAGCGCGCTGTCGCGGTCGAACCGCACCCACGGCTCGCCGGCCAGCTCGCGCAGCGCGACCCGGTCCGCGGCGAGCCGTGGGTGCCCGGCGCCCAGCACCACGACGAACTCCTCGCCGCCGAGGCGGTGGGCGTCGGCGGGGCTCCGCTTGCACGCCGCCATCAGCGCGAGGTCCAGCACGCCCCGGCGACACAGCCGCTCCAACTCGGCGGAGCTCGGCTCCTCGAAGACGGTGACCTCCAGCCGCGGGAAGCGACGGCGCAGCGCGCCCAGCGCGCCCGGCAACTGCCGCGTGCCGAAGCCCATCTGCACCGCGACCACCAACTCGCCCACCAGCTCCTCGGCGCCGGCCCGCGCCGTCGCCCGCGCCCGCCGCGCCGCGCTCACCGCGGCCTCCGCGTCCCGCAGGAAGGCGCGGCCGACCGCGGTGGGCACCAGCCCGGTCGGCGTGCGGGCGAACAGCTCCACGCCGAGCTCCCGCTCCAGGCCGCGGATCTGCTGCGACACCGACGGCTGAGCGACGTGCAGCAGCTCCGCGGCCGCCGTCACCGACCCCTCCTCGGCAACGGCCAGTGCGTACTCGAACTGACGAAGGCTCATCGACTCCCGCCCCTCCCCGCGATGGCTGCGGCCCCCACTGGCCCTCGCCGTCACGTCGAGCAACCCGATTCCGCCGACGGAGATTCCCCCGCCACCAGGGCGAGGCCGGCGCCCCGCCCAAGTGCACGGCGCCCCCTCCGAGTTGAGCCGGGCACCGTGCGTCGGCAACGCCCCACCCACCACGCACAACACCCCCCTGATCCGCGTTTCCGCGGATCAGGGGGGTGTCTCTGGCGGTAGCGGAGGGATTTGAACCCTCGGTGACGGGTTACGCCACACTCGCTTTCGAGGTTTGTTCGCGCTGGTCAGGGCCCAACCCGCGGCTGTTCAGACTCGTTCATCCCCGTACTCCCGCCTGTGGCGTGAACCGCCGTGAACGGCATCGGTCGGCGGTGAATGAGACGGAAACTGAGACGCGCCCGGCCATCGCTGACCGGGCGCGTTCGTCATTCCTGAGCGCGTGGCCGCGCCACTGCGGCCAGCCTGCTACCACTGACAGAAGGCCACCGTGGCATCATCGCCGGACTTGTAGCGCGGCCATCGCTGGCCTGTGGGGTCCGTAGCCTCAACCCGCCGCACGGTGTCGATTAGCTCGCCCGGTCCGCCCGTCCTGAGCGTCGCGAAAACCTCAGCCCAGGTCGCCATCTCGTATTCCAGCACGAGCCTGGACGTGCCATCGGAAAGGGCTGCGGCCGCGTGCACTTGATCGAGCGGTGTGGAGCCGACCACGCCGTGTTCTGCTGCTTCCGGGCCAGCCATAGCCACCCAGTACCCCTCCGGAGTGTTGCGCACTTGCCGCTGCGCAACGACGAGGCGTTGCAAGGCTTCTCTGTGTTCTTGGGTGTGAGTCTCGTACTTCTCGACCTCGGCCTTCAGCTCCGGAAGAACTTCGTCCACCCGAAGGTCAGTAATTGCCGAGTACCCCCGCGGCCCCTCGAAGACGATCGGTGAGTCCGCGAGGACGAGGTGATCGAGGGCATCCTCTCGCTGCCGCAAAATCGCGACCGTGGCTGATGGCGTCCCCGGGTTGCCGAGGTCGCACTCGGGGTGCAGCGCCGCGGTGCGTTCGAGAGCATCAGCCAGGCCATCCGACAGGGGGCGGTTCGTGTCCGCGAGAGCGGCGACGAGGTGACCCCCAAGGTGGGCGACGTACCACGGGACGCCGTGCCGGCATCCCGTGGTCAATCCCGCGGTGCTGAGGCCGTCCAGCACCACAGCAAGCGTCGGGGTGCCGGCCGCCCAATCCTCGTTCGGGTTGACTCCCCCGGGACGTGTGTCGATGGCGACGCGCATGATCAGCCCTCGTGTCGGTAGAGCGGGGTGACGCGGCGGCTCTCCAGCACGTCCAGCGTCTTGGGGTCGTAGCGGCAGGAGATGAGTGTCGAGAATCGACGGGTGCGAACCTCTCGGTACAGATCAGCGAGGTTGTTTTCCAGGTAGTGCACGACTCCGTTGGCGCCAACGGAGTGGATTCCTGCGATGTACAGGAACGTGCCGCGGCCATCCAGCCGAGGGAGCCGCCCCAGGTAGCCGAAGTCGCTCGCTGAGCCGTCCTCATCCTTCGGCGAGCGGTAGACATTCCCGTCGTTCTTGTCCACCAAGTGCCAGGCGTGGTCCTTCTCGAACGCCAAGTTGTTGTCGCCCGCAAGCACCATGGCTACGACGGGGGATAGCCGGGGCCCACAGACGACCACGTGGTTTTCGCGGTTGAGATCGACGATGCCGGACGGCGGAATCACCTCGTACTCCGCTTCCAGCTTCATCCCGCTCAGCAGCTTCCGCAGGTGTTCGAAGTTCTTGAAATCTTCCCTGGTCACAACCTCACTCGGGTTCTGGTCAGGGGTCTTGCCGCCCTCGTACTTGCCACCGAGCGACACGGTCACGAGGTCCGTGCCGAAGAACGCCCGCTCCGGGGGCGGACCGGCTGATGCGAGCTGTCCTACCCGGCCGCGACTCACTCCGAGCTGTGCCGCGATCTCCGCTTGGGTCATGCCGGATGCTTGCGCCTCCTCGATGGCCTCACGGCGGACGCGGGACAGCTCCAACACCCAGCCCTGATACGTCGCCATCAGGTCGATCGCAGCTTTGGCCCGCTCGACCGGGGCCGCGATCTCAGAGACCCGCTTCATGTCGTCGTGCACAGTCTCCACTCCTCGCTTAGGGGGTCTAGCAACTCTATCGCGAGAGGGGGTTGCGCGAACCCGCAGGGGGTGCCTATGGTCTCTAACAAGCAAGACGGCAAGCCCCCCTAAGCAACACCAAGGGGACTGGTTTCGCCTGCTTGACCTGCACGAATGCACCACTAAAGGGCCCTGCTTCGGCGGGGTCATGAGGCCCCGCTTCGGCGGGGGCGAGGGACCCCGGGCCCTTTGCATCCGGGAGGGCTTAGACCGAAAGGTCACGTCTCCATACGCCTGGAACGGGAGCTCGTGTTCCCGAAGGAGACATACCTGTTCAACGGGACTGCCGCGGGTTACCGCGGCGGTTGCCCACGCCTCGTCCGCCGGCTGATGCCGTACGGGCGGGGCGCGGGGAGCCGCGATGCGCTCCACGCAAAAGTGCGCCGCCCGGGACGCCACCCGGACGGCGCGGCCACAGGCACCTGAAGAGAGGAACTACCTGTGAACGCCCACAGCATGACACCTCACGCCGTCATCACGCACCTGACCGAGGACGAGCGCCGTGAGCTGTCGGACAAGGTCCGTGACGCCAGCCGGCGTTCCAGCAACGGGGGCGGCCGCTAACCGCCCGATTCCGCATCTCTCACTGAACGGCGCGCGGCCCCGGGGAGGCACCCCCGGGGCCGCTGACAGGCCGTTCCCGCTGAAAGGAACCACGACCCATGACTCAGATTACTGTCGCCGATGCTGCGGTGGCGTTCGCGCCGTGGCTGGAGCCGACGGCCGCCGAATTGGACGCCATCGACGCCGAGATGCCGCTCATCACGGCCGAGATGGACCTGCTGGACGCTTACCTGCCCGTCCTTGGCCGCCCCGTCGCGGAGTTGGACGAGCGGCGCATCCGTCGGGCCCGCCGCCGGGTGCTGGCCGCCCGCCGGGACCTCGCGAACCGCGCCGCCCCCGCGATGCTGCCTGGGGGTGCCGCGTGAGGAGCACTGCCCCCGCCCCCGAGCTGCTGCTGGACCACACCGGCGCCCCGCGCGCCCGGCTCGACATGCCGGGCACCTACGAGCAGGCCCGGTTGGGCATCGCGTTCCACGAAGCCGGCCACGCCGTCCTTGCCCTGGCCTACGGCATGCACGTGGTCACCTCCGAGGTCATCGCGTGGGAGTCGCAGCCCGGATGCGTCGCCGTCACCGGCCACACCGCCCACAAGACGCAGAACACGCCGCCGTGGCACTACGCGGCGCACTGCGCGGCTGGGGAAATCGCTCACGTCAACTACCTGCTTACCTACGGTCTTTGGACGCCGCAGCGGGCCGCGGCCTGCGCCGCCGACCACGACCGTGAGCAAGCCATCGACGTCCTGGCCCAGTTCGGCTACCGCCTGGGCCGTACCCACACCCCGCAGGGCGGCAAGTCATGGGGGATGGTGCAGGGCATGGCCCGCCGCAAGGTGTCCTACCTGTGGCCGGAGATCTGTGCCACGGCGCACGCCATCGACGAGCGCACCGTGTTGACCGGCGACGAGATCGCCGACCTGACCGGCTTGAACAACGCTCCGGTAGGGGGTGCGGCATGAGCGAGCCGGCCGTACACATCGACTCTCTCCCAGACGCGGTCGCAGCGCTGCTGCGCGCGATCCATGACGCAGTGGATATCCCTCTGCCGGACGTGACGGACGTGGACGAACACGCCCACGCCAAGGTTTTGCAGTCCCGGTCCGCAGGCGTGCGGATTGCTCTGGCCGGTGTCCTCTTCGACGACCATGAGGTGGGGTGCGCCGCTGAGTGGCTGTGCGGGCGGACCGCCCGCGAACCGGTGGACTACACCCCGTGGCCCGATGACGGGGGTACGTCATGACCCTCGCCCTGCGCTCCGCGGCCCGGCGCCTGCGTGTGCTGGTGGCCCTGGTCGGTGTGGCGTGGCTGGCCGCCTTCGCCCCACCGTCCGGCGCTCACGTGACCGTGCTGGTCGTCCTGCACCACCCCGGATCGGGGGGTGTGGGGTGAGCTTCTACGAGGAACGTCGCGCCGACCAGAAGGTCAAGGCTGAACAGAAGCGTCTCGACGACCAGCACGGCGAGCAATTGCGTGCCGGGCGGCAGCGTGAGGCCGACGAGCGGAAGGAGCGTCTGCGAGACCAGGCGCGGGCCGCCCGGCAGGCCGATCGGTTGGACCGGCAGGAGCGTCGGCGGGAGCGGGCGGAGCGTCGGCGGGAGGTGTTGACGCCGGCGGAGATCTACCGCCGCGGCACCCTTGCCGTGGTCACCGCTTCCGGGTTGGCGTCCCTGCCCGCGCAGGTCATGCACTTCGTCGGTATCAGCCCGCTGCTGCTGCCTTTGCCGTTGGCGATCGAGGGGTTGGCGTGGGTGATGGCGGCCGGTGTCGCCTACGCCGATGCTCGTCATCTGCCGGTGTGGGTGCGGTGGTTGCTGCGTGGTCTGATCGCCGCGTTCGCCGGGTTCGCTGCCTTCATCAACTACGGCTACGGCCTCTCCCGCGCCCACCACGGCCTGAGTGCCGAGGATGCGCGGGCGGTCGGGTTGGGGTTGGCGGCGGTGACGCTGCTGGGCCCGATCGCCTTCGAGATCCGCCAATGGGTATCGACTCTGGCCGCGGCGATCGAGGGCGCCGGCGCCGATCGACGGGACCACTCTCGGCGCCGTCGTCGGCATCACCGCAAGGTGGTTCGGATCGCTGATCGACTGGTCTCCGCGGCCCCGTTCGGGGACCTCGATCGGCAGGCAGCGTTCGAGCGGGCGTGGTCGATCGTGCACGGCTGCCCCGACCCCGGCATGACCCCGAAGCTGTATGAGCGGGCCGCGAAGTCCGCCAAGGACATGCACCAAGCGCGCGCCCAGCAGCCCGACCAGGACCAGCCCGGACCGGCCCACACGGGGCCGGACGACGCTGCGCAACGGTCTACGGCTGATCTCGACAAATCGACATCAATGCCCATCGACCGATCGAACCCCCAAAAGGCCACCCCAGGACCGACTTTGGACCGCCCGAAGGTCGATCTGGTCAAGCACACCGACACCCCCGTCACGCCGCCCGTGCCGGTCCGATCGGCTCCGATCGAACCGGTCCGAACGGCTGCCGAGGATGCGCCGAAGCCCCGTCGGGTGACGGGCAAGGTGCCGACCGCGGCCCGATCGACTCAACCGAAGCGGACCCCCGAGCAACTGCTCGATCAGGCCCGATCGGCAACGGCCGACTGGTCGATCGAGGACCTGACCGCCGAAGCGATCCGTAAGGCGATCCACACGGCACCAGCAAAGGCCCGGGACCTGCGCGACACCCTGCGGGCCGAGCGTGCCGACGAGGGCGGGGAGCCTTCCGCGGCTGAGGCTGCGTGATGCGGCCGCGGCTGGCCGACTGCTTCGACCCCACGGGCAAGCGGTTTGGCATCCCCACCTACCCCTGGCACCTCGCCCCCGATGGCTACGCCACACGCCGCCAACTCCGCGCCCTGGGCCTACGCCCCGGCGGCCAGGAGGTCGTCGCGCAGATCCTGCGCCCGCGGCGGGGCCGGGAACCGCTGGCCGGCTACCTCTACCGCACCGATCTCGCTGTGCCCGTCCGGCCCATGACGGCCGGCCGGCGGGCGGCCCTGGCCAAGGCCAATACGGCTCGCCGCACCTGCCCCAACTGCCGTATGGACGCCGGGTACTGCATCCCGCGCTCCCTCGGCGTCTGTATCCCCTGCGCCTATCCCGACGACCAGCAGCGCGCGGCCTGAGCTGCCCGCTTGTTGAGAGGACCCTGACATGGGCCTGTACGACCGGATCATGAGCGCCACCAACGACCCGACCAACGTCCTGAAGGTCAACTCCGCCGCACAAGCCGCGGCAAGGGTGGCCACCGACAGCGGGCACTCCGGCCTCGCCGTGGCCGCTGCTGCGGGCGCCGCACTGTTCGCCGCTGCGGACACCCTGCTGCACGCGCCGAAGGCCGGCGGCTACGCCACGTTCGACACCGACGACACCCAATAGCACCGAAGGAGCCCGGCCGTGAAGCGCACCGACGCCATCCGCATGCACAACGAGGAAGCCGCAGCCATCAGTCAGGCCGCGGAGACCGCCGCCGAGCCGACCCGCAGCTGGCTGCTGGACGTGGCAGGCGACCACCAGGCCGCAGCCGACGCCGCCCGCTTCGGCGAATACGAGTACGAGGACCTGGAGGACTGACCTCCACCCGCCACGACACCACACCGCTGACAGCACCTGACCTGAAAGAAGGAGGGCCATGGGCCCGTACGCGCACGGCTACGAGATCTCGCTCGGCGACGAACTGGGCATCGGCAACCGCCTGGAGTGCTGCGACGAGGAGATGACCGTCCACACGAACGACGGCGGCGCCTCGCAGCACGTCTGCGACACCTGCTGCACGACCGTCCGGGTGCGCGGCGACGGGCTCGTTGCCGACATCTGGGACTACGACCGGGACTTGGACTAGGAGAATCATGGCCACCCCGCGCCGCTACCAGTTCAACAACCCCCTACCCACCCCGCGGCAGGAACCGCCCCTGCCCGTCTACCAGCCCCAACCCATGCCCGGCCCCGTCGCCTACGACGACGGGCGGCCGATCGTCGTCCAGCACATCCACCAGGCCCCGCCGGACCGCACCGTCCAACGCGTCGCCCTCGGGGCCGGAATCGGCGGCGGCGCGGTGGCCGCTGGTGTCTTCCTCGGCCCGATGCTCGCCACGCTGCTGGCCTCCGCCGCCCTCCCGATCGGCTTCATCGCCCTGGCCCTGGTCTCCGCCGCATGGGGCGTGGGCCAGGTCGTGAAGTCCGTCGGCGGCCCCGAAGGGGAGTCGGCCGCGAAGAACGTCGCCAAGGCCCGCCGCCGCGGCTGACGGTTGCCCGATCCGCCCGCCCCACAGTGGGCGGTGAGGGGAGCCGGGACAGCCCCGGCCCAGACGGGAACCGAGATGGCCCAGCACAACCAGCCGCCACTCACCGCGGCCGAGAAGGCCAAGGTCGCCTGGCTGATCGGCCGGATGGCCAAACGCGGTCTGGCGGGTGACGAGGTCTACCAGGGCGACCTGGAACGGAAGTTGGAGGGTGTCCTGGAGGGCGCCCGCAAGCGGCAAGAGAGCCAATCCATGCAGTGACTTCGCCCCGGGACGGCCGTGCACGGCCTGGCAGCAGTCCGGCCGCCCCGGGCCTACCTCCGCCACATAGGCGGGGACAGGAGACTCCATCATGACCGAACCCGCGGCCGAGCAACCGCCGATGGGGACCGTCCACAACCTCGACGAACACCGCGCCACCCGCACCGCCGCCGCACCGGCGCCGGCCGTATCCCTGGTCAAAGACGCCACCACCCCCGTGCCGGTCGCTGACGCCGGCCCGGATCAGCCGCAACAGTCCGTCGTTGACGCCGCGTTGCCCTCCAGCCGCGCTCGCCGGATCAGGGGTATCGCCCGCCAGGTGCGGGCGCTGGTCACGCACGACCGCACGCGCGCATCCGTCGGACTGGTGGTGCGGCACGGTGGCTATGTCGTCGGCGGTGCCGGGGTCGTTGCCAAACGGGGCTGGGAGGGCCGCACCGTTGCCGTGCATCACCGGATGCGGGCCTTGGCCCTGGCCGCCGGGGATCACGCGGCGGCGGCCGAGTGGCAGGACCGGGCCGACCGGTTCCGTCGGGAGCGCCATACCCGGCGGATTGAGCTGGTCCACAAGGTGCCGACGATGGCGAAGTCGGCCGCGATCGGCACGGCCGCGGCCGAAGGCGCCCTGCTGCTGATCGGGATCTGCATGGCGATCCATGACCACGAGCTGCACGACGTGGTGGCCCCGACGCTGGCCGCCATCGACGCGATCCAGGCGCTGTGCTGGTTCGCGTCGATCGCCTGGGCCCCGGCACTGGGGCTGGCGGTCATGGCTGGCCTGTCGCATCTGTGGCGGGCCGGCCACAAGAACGAGACGGCCCCCGCGTGGACCCGGCCGGCATCCGGCACGGTGGACGACGTTCCGGTCACCCCGTCGGTCGTGGTCAAAGCCCTCTCCGACCTGGGCGTCCCCGCCTTGAAGAAAGCCATCAAGGAGATGGCCGACGGGGCAGCCGGGATGCTCGGGCCCATCACCCTCGCCGGGCGCGGCGTCGAGGTCGATGTCACCTTGCCGTCCGGCGTCTCGACGGAAGAGATCCTGGGCAAGCGCCGCAAGCTCGCCGAGAACCTCAACCGGCACGAGCACGAGCTGCACATGAGTATCCCGCCGGCGCCCCGCACGGTGCGCATGTGGATCGCCGACTCCGGTGCGCTGGATGAGCCGATCGGCCCGTCGCCGCTGGTCACGGACCCGGATGTGACGGCCGACTACAAGTCGGGCCGCGCCCCGTGGGGTCAGGACCTGCGCGGCGACACGGCGCTGATTTCGCTGTTCCAGCGACACATGCTCATCACCGGTCTGTCCAACCAGGGCAAAACCGCGTCCCTGCGGGCCCTGGCGCTGTGGCTGGCCTTTGATCCTCGGGTGAAGTTCCGCCTCGCGGACCTGAAGGGCGTCGGCGACTGGTCGATGTTCCGGGGGCTGGCCGAGGTGCTCATCGAGGGACCGACGGATGAACACGTCATCGCTGCCACGGAGATGGCCGAGGAAGGCGTAGAGGAGATGGGGCGCCGGATCGCGCTCATGAACGAGCTGACCCGCAAGGGCTGGTCACAAGACAAGATCCTGGCTGACCCGCGGTTCGATCCCCTGGTGCTCATCATCGATGAGGCCCAAGTCGCCTACGGCTCCGGCGCCAGGGAGACGTATGTCGCGGAGAACGGGACGGTCAAGTACGGCGCCCCCTATGGAGGATCGAAAGCGGACAGCCGGTACTTCCAGGCCATCAAAAAGATCCACGACCAGGGTCGAGCCGTGAGCGTCACGACCTGGGAGGGCACGCAGGACCCGACGAACGAGAACCTGCCGAAGCGGTCCCGCGAGGGCAATCACATCCGGGCCTCGCTCGTGGTGGGCACCGAGTCGCAAGCGGAGATGGCCGTCGGGGCTCAGGCCCTGGCGGGCGGCGCCGCCCCGCACAAGCTCCGCCAGGGGCTCGACAAGGGCACGCTCGTGGTGGCCGGCGACGGAATCAAGCTCGCCCCCGGCCAGTCATCGGTGACCGTGCGCACGCACTTCATCGACATCGACCCGGCCAAGGAGATCGCCGAACGAGCGAAGGCACTCCGGGCCGGCGTCCAGACGCAGAACGCCGCGGAGCCAGCCGAGGAGGTTGACCACCTCGCCGACGTGCTTGCCGTGCTCGGTACCGCGGAGCGCATGAAGTCGGATGAGGTCCGCCAGCGCCTGGCGGAACGGAACCCGGCCGTCTACCGGCCGTGGTCTGCGTCCGACCTGGCGCAGGCTCTCAAGCCGTTCGGGGCGGAGCCACGCAAGTACAACGGCAACCAGACGATCTCCCGCGCTCGGGTGGTCGCGGCCATCGAGACCCGCGCTGAAGACGTCGAGGACGCCGGAGAGATCGACTCAGCGTGATGGGGAGGGAGTTGGGGAGGCGGCGAGATCCTGGGGAGTTTTCCCCAACCGCCTCCCCAACCCGCCTCCCCACCCCTGACCTGCACATTCATCCCGGTTGGGGAGTCTGGGGAGCCTGGGGAGTCTCCACCCTGTGAGGGCCTGAACACCGCGGAAACGGGACCCGTGGCCCTCTCCCCACTTCCCTCCTGCACCAGCCAGCAGCTACACACGGTGACCAAGGAGCCGTTATGTTCCGTCTGCGCGTTCAGCGCGCCACTTGGCCCCGACCGGCCCTCGTCCTCACCGACACCCCCCGGCCCGACTGCCCGGGCTGCGAGGGCGACGGCGGCACCGCCTACGACTACGGCGACCCCGAGACCGGCGAGTACGCCGGCACCGGCTGGGAGCCCTGCACTTGCTGGGACCCCGACCGCCGCTGGCTCCTGATGCCGCTGCCGCGCCTGTCCCGCGTCCTGCGGCGGAGCCCGCCCAGCGGCTATAGCGACGAACCGCCCTTCTAACCCGAGAGGACACCAAGTGATCGAGACCTTCGAGACCATCCGCTACACCGCCGACGTGGTCGTCGTCAGTGCCGGCCGTGTCCTGCTCATTGAGCGAGGCTGGGACCCCTACGAAGGCCACTGGGCGCTGCCCGGTGGCCATGTGGACCCCGGGGAGACGAGCCGCGCGGCGGCTGCCCGAGAGCTGGCCGAGGAGACCGGCGTCCACGTGGCCGCTGCTGACCTGCGCCAGATCGGTGTCTGGGACCAGCCCGACCGTGACCCGCGCGGCAGGTACGTCACTGCCGCCTACCTTGCCGTGGTTCCCGCCGGCACCCCCATCGCCGCCGGAGACGACGCCCGCTCCGCCCGCTGGTGGCCCCTGAACGACCTGCCGCCGCTGGCGTTCGACCACGCCGACATCCTCCGCGCCGTCACCCGCCAGGGCGACCCCCTCAACCTCTGACCCCCGCCAGACACAGCGAGGGCGGCCCGCGTCTCGCCAAAGCCCGGGCCGCCCTCATCCACCAGCCCAGCGAAGAACTGTTGGAGGAGTCCAGCATGACCCAACCCACCGACATTCGGCGAGTAGCCCTCGCCCTGGCCGCCGCCGACGTGCCGGTCCTCCCCCTGCGGGCGGGCAAGGTCCCGTTCGGCAACTGCCCTGCATGCAAGGGGAATGCGTGCGGCGGGCGGCCGAACATGAAGAACGCCGGCCCTTGCGAGTGCCCACGACCATGCCACGCGTGGGCCGCAGCCACCACCGACCCCCGCGTCCTCACCTCTCCGGCATGGGCGTCCGTGTGGCGCGAGGCCGCGGCCGTCGCCTACCACCCTGGCGGGGCGGAGTTGACGGTGGTCGACCTGGACGACGCAGCAGCCGTCGCATGGGCTCGTGAGAATCTGCCCGCCACTCGCACGGTGTCGACGACGCGGGGTGAGCACTGGATCTACCGAGGTGCGATGCAGTCCGCGAACGCTGTGCGCCCCGGCATCGACATCAAGTCGCTCATGTCCTACGCCCGTTGGCTCGGTCCCGGATCCGGCATCATGACCGGTCTGCCCGACGCTGTGCGCGCGCTGGTCGTGAAGAAGCTCTCCACGGTCCGGCCCGTCGCCGTGCCCGCGCTCGCCGCCGGCGGGGAGTGCCGGCACCGCACGCCCACCTACCTGGAGCGCGGCATCGTCATGGCCGAGCAGCGCATCACCGAGGCGCCCAGCGCGGTCCACACCACCGTCTACCGGACGTTCCTCGCTGTCCTGTCGACCCACGGCCGGTGCGGCTGCCTCACGGACGCGCACATGCAGCGGCTGTTCGCCGCCGCGCAGGCCAAGGGAGAGACGCCCCGGCACTGCACCGACGCCTGGGCCAACGCCCAGGCCGCGCTGGGGTTGTGAGGCGTGATGTCCGACGAGGAGAAGAACCCCGCCCGCGAGGTCATCACCGACTACGCACAAGCGCACTTCCGGTACTTCCGCACCGCCGACGGAACCGTCTACGCGCAGAAGAACGGCCACCCCATCGCCCGCCCGATGCGCTCCCAAGGAACGACGGGCAGCCACCGGCAGGAACTCATGGTCGGCCTGTTCAAGGACGGGATCGGCGTGTTCAGCGGGACCGCGCTCAAGGAGGCGTTGGACTTGATCGAAGCACTCGCGCTGACCGAGGACGTGCAGCCCGTCCACATCCGCGTCGCCCCGGGCTTCGACGGAGCGACGTGGCTGGACCTGGGCCGCGACGACGGGCAGTCCGTCCGCATCCACCCCACCGGCTGGGACATCACCACCCCCGACCCGCGCGAGGTCTGCTGGCGACGCACCCAGCTCACCGGCGAACTGCCCTTGCCGGCCAAGGACACTGACGGCAAGGGCATCGACCTGCTGATGCGGCTGTGCAACTTCGCCAACGCCGAGACCGAATGCCTTGCCATCGCGTGGCTGATCGGCTGCCTTGGCCCGTCCGTGCCCGTCCCCGCCCCGTTCCTCACTGGGCCGCAGGGCGCCGGGAAGTCCACCGGCGGGCGCATGCTCATCAGGATCATCGAGGGCATGAGCGGGGACCTGCGCAGGGCTCCGAAGGACGAGGAGAACCTGATCGCGGCCGTGGCCGCCGGGTGGGTCACCGCCCTAGACAACCTCTCCCACATGACCCCGGACCTGTCCGACGCCATGTGCTGCATCGTCACCGGCGCCGAGAACGTCAAGCGCGCCCTTTGGACCGACGGGGACGTGTTCCGCGTCGGCTACCGCCGCCCCCTGCTCCTGACCGGCATCGACGTGGGCGTCATCCGGCCCGACCTCGCCGAACGCCTCCTGCCGCTGCGGCTGGAACGCCCCAGCGTCCGGCGCACCGAGGCCGAGCTGTGGGCGGAGTACGCCGAGGCTCTGCCCGTCGTGCTCGGCTCTCTCCTGGACCTGACCGTCAAGGTACGCGCGGTTGAGGCAGAGACCCCTACCGATCTGAGGATGGCGGACTTCGCCCACCTGTGCGCGCAGCTCGACGCTGCAACCGGCCTTGGGGCACTCAACGCCTACCGGGCCAGCCTGGACGACCTGAACGACGACGTCATCGAGGGCGACCTTCTCGCGCAGACCGTCCTCAAGCACGCCGACACCATCGAACCGGGTGGCGCGCAGCGCATGACGTCCACAGAGTGGCTGCACTGCCTCAGCCGTCTCTACGGCGACGAGGACTGCCGTCCTCTGCCCAAGGGCTGGCCTACCACGGGCAAGGTCCTCTCCGACCGGCTCAAGCGCCTTCAACCCACCTTGGCCGCCCGCGGTCTCCTCATCGACACCGGCCGCACCAGCGCGGGCCGTTATCTCGAAATGACTCGCCTGCCCACCTCACCCCCACGCGAGCAGAAGCCGATCTTCTGACCCGCGTCCGCCGCGGTCGCCCGGACAAGCAAGAGGAGCACCACCCGCCGCGGCGTGCTCCTCTTGCTGTTCGGCGGAACGCCGCCCAAGGGTCGTGCCGCGTAGCGGCTCCTTCTTCGCTCTTTGAGGGGGCGCTGCACTACAACAGACGCCCCTTCTTTTGTCCTAAGAAGGAAACGCTGCGTCATCTGCGTCATGCGAGCGGGAAAACGGCCGCTGACCTGCAACGGCAGCCATGACGCAGGCGACAGCCTCTGCGTCATCCTGCGTCATCTGCGTCATGGGGTGACGCAGCCCATGACGCTGCGATGACGCACCCCTGCACCGCTGCGTCAGAAAAAGTCGCAGGTCAAAAGCTCAGATGTCGCTGATGACGCAATGACGCAGAAATCCACGCCTCGGACAGCTCACCCTGATCGAAGAGGATCTCGCATGGACACAGCCGACATCGCCGCTGTTGATTCCACCCTCGTTCTGCTCACTGTCAAAGAGGCCGCCCGTCGACTCCAGATTGGGCGGACCGTCTGCTACCGGCTCATCAATTCCGGAGAGCTGGAGTCCTTGATGGTCTACGGACTCCGGCGCGTCCCCGCCGACGCGCCGGCCGCCTACCTCGCCCGCCGCCGCGCTGAGCAGCGCGCGGCCTAACCCACCCCTCACCGGAGCGCCACCCCTTCAACTGGGGTGGCGCTCCGGTCGTTTCACTCCCATATCTCAAGGAGCCCCGCCCATGGCGGACGACAAGAAGCGCACCCGGCAGCCCAACGGCCGGTCATCCATCTACTTGGGCAAGGACGGGAAATGGCACGGCCGCGTCACCGTCGGCGTACGGGACGACGGCACGCCCGACCGTCGCCACGTCGAACGCAAGACCCGCGCTGAAGTGACAGCCGCTGTACGTGAGTTGGAGAAGCAGCGAGACGCCAAGACCATCCGCAAGGCGGGTCGGCCGTGGACGGTCAAGACGTGGCTCACGCACTGGATCGAGAGCATCGCGCCGCTCGCCGTCAACGAGAACACGATGGTTGGTTACGGCGTCGCCGTGCGAAAGCACCTGATCCCCGCGCTTGGTGCTCACCGGCTCGACAAGCTCAAGCCGGAGCACATCGAGCACTTCTACGGACGGATGCAGGCCGACGGCCGCAAGGCCGGGACGATCCACCAGATCCACCGGACGTTCCGTACTGCGCTCAACGAGGCAGTACGGCGCGGTCACTTGGGGCGGAATCCCGTCCAGCTCGCCAAGGCACCCCGCCTGAGCGAAGAGGAGGTGGAGCCCTACACCGTCGAGGAAGTGCAGCGGCTGTTGCGCGCGGCGGATCGTCGCCGGAACTCCGCGCGGTGGGCGGTGGCGCTCGCACTGGGGCTCCGGCAGGGCGAAGTCCTCGGACTCAAGTGGGCGGACGTGGACCTCGAACGGGGAGTCCTGATGGTTCGTCGGAGCCGCCGCCGACCGCGTTACGCCCACGGATGCCGCGACACCTGCGACAGGAAGGCGGGTTACTGCCCACAGCGTCAGCGGACCAACCCGGAGACTGCCGACACGAAATCCCGTGCAGGACGCCGAGCGGTCGGACTGCCCGCACAGCTTGTGGACCTGCTCCGGACGCACCAGACCAAGCAGCAGGCCGAACGCGTGGCGGCCGGGGACGACTGGTCGGAAGAGGGCTGGCTCTTCGCGACGCTGACCGGCCGGGGCACGTCGCCGCGTACGGACTACGACGATTGGAAGGAGTTGCTCAGTGCCGCGAAGGTGCGAGACGGCCGACTGCACGACGCCCGGCACACCGCCGCGACGGTGTTGCTGATCCTCGGAGTCTCTGAACGGGCCGTCATGGGGCTCATGGGATGGTCCACCACGGCCATGGCCGCGCGATACCAGCACATGGTCGATTCCGTTCGCAGTGAGGTTGCCCGTCAGGTCGACGGACTCATCTGGAAGCCGGCCGGAGACGGACCGGATGACGACGATGACGGGCTTGCTGGGGCGCTCGTGCCGGCCAACTGAGACGGGAACTGAGACGGAAAGCGGTTGAGGCGCCCGATCCAAAAGGACCAGGCGCCTCAACTACCTGCGGTAGCGGAGGGATTTGAACCCTCGGTGACGGGTTACGCCACACTCGCTTTCGAGGCGAGCTCCTTCGGCCGCTCGGACACGCTACCGAGAGAGAGCTTAGCCCAAAGGGGCCCGTCTGCCGAAATCGACTCGTGGGTCGGTGGCCCGACGCGGGGCCGACGGGGCCCGACGGCGGTCAGCGGTCGCGGAAGAAGGCGGTGAGGAGGGCGGCGCAGTCGTCCTCCAGGACGCCGGTGACGACCTCGGGGCGGTGGTTGAGGCGGCGGTCGCGGACCACGTCCCACAGGGAGCCGACGGCGCCGGCCTTGGCGTCGCGGGCGCCGTAGACGACCCGGTCGACGCGGGAGAGGACGATGGCGCCGGCGCACATCGTGCACGGTTCGAGGGTGACCAGGAGCGTGCAGCCGGTCAGCCGCCACTCCCCGACGACCTCGGCCGCGGCGCGCAGGGCGAGGACCTCGGCGTGCGCGGTGGGGTCGCCGGTGGCCTCGCGCTCGTTGTGGCCGGTGCCCAGGACCGTGCCGTCGGCGGACAGCACGACGGCACCCACCGGGACGTCGCCGGTCCCGGGGGCGCGGGCGGCCTCCGCCAGCGCCCGGCGCATCGGCCCGGTCCAGGGATCGCGCAGCGGGTCGGGCGTGGCGGCGGGTGGGGTGGCGGAGGGCGGCACGGTCATGTCCCCAGTGTCGGGGACGGTGGGGTGGGGTGGTGCCGGGCCCGGGGGAGCGTGGGCCCGGCGGGGGCGGTACCTCCCGGCGGTGGCCGGGGGATCAGCGGACGGCCTCCAGGAGTTCGGAGCAGCCCAGGGCGTCGGCGATCTCGCTGAGCGCGTCGCCTTCGAGGGTGCGCAGTTCCCGTTCGCCGACGCCGATGTCCTCCAGGAGCCTGGCGTCGCCGAGCGGTCCCGCGGCGACCGCGGGGGTCTCCTCGGCCGCCGCCTCGGAGTCCTCCGCCGGATCCGGTTCACCGTCCTCGGTGCCGTCCAGGTCGAGCAGGTCGAGGTCGTCCGCGTCGTCGGCGTCGCGGCCGAGGAGTTCGTCGGTCAGCATCGAGCCGTACGAGCTCCTGGCGGCCGCCGCGGCGTTGGACACATAGACCCTCGGATCGTCCTCACCGTCGATCCGGATGACGCCGAACCAGGCGTCCTCCTGCTCGATGAGGACCACCACCGTGTCGTCTTCGACCGCTGCGTCTCGGGCCAGGTCGGCCAGATCGGTCAGCGTTTCCACATCGTCGAGCTCTGTATCGCTCGCTTCCCACCCGTCTTCGGTGCGCGCGAGCAGTGCGGCGAAGTACACCGTGACTCTCCCACTGGTCAGAGGCGTGCCGGGTCGGGCGGGGCGGCGCTGCACGCCGCTGCTCCCCGCCCCTTCGGAATCGTGGCAGAAACAACGCCTCCGCGCGCCGTCTTCGACACTGCGTCGTGCGGACGTTGTGAGAGATGTCGCTCACGTGACGGAGCGTGGGCGGTGCACGGCGGGCGCCGGGCCCCCGTGGCTCGGTTACTGTCGATGTCATGCGGATCCACGTCGTCGACCACCCGCTGGTGGCGCACAAACTCACCACGCTGCGCGACAAGCGCACCGACTCCCCGACTTTCCGGCGGCTCGCCGACGAGCTGGTCACCCTGCTCGCCTACGAGGCCACCCGTGATGTGCGCACCGAGCAGGTCGACATCGAGACGCCGGTCACGACGACCACCGGCGTGCGGCTCTCCCATCCGCGCCCCCTGGTCGTGCCGATCCTGCGGGCCGGGCTGGGCATGCTGGACGGCATGGTCCGGCTGCTGCCCACCGCCGAGGTCGGCTTCATGGGCATGGTCCGCAACGAGGAGACCTACGAGGCCCACACCTACGCGACGCGCATGCCCGACGACCTGTCGGGGCGCCAGGTGTACGTCGTCGACCCGATGCTGGCCACCGGCGGCACCCTGGTCGCGGCGATCAAGGAACTGATCAAGCGCGGGGCGGACGACGTCACCGCGATCTGCCTGCTGGCCGCGCCCGAGGGCGTCGAGGTCATGGAGCGTGAGCTGGCCGGGACGCCGGTGACGGTGGTCACCGCCGCCGTCGACGACCACCTGAACGCGGACCGGTACATCGTGCCGGGCCTGGGCGACGCCGGCGACCGGATGTACGGCACGGCCGGCTGACCGGAGCCGACGCGGACGCGCCGCGGCCCCGCACCGAGGAAGGGGTGCGGGGCCGCGGCGCGTCGTGCGGGGCCGCCGGGGGAGCGTCAGCACCTGGCGGTGACCGGTTGCCGGGGCGGGCCGGCCAGTTGGGCCTGGGCCTTGGCGGCCTGCTGCGGGGTGGCCAGGTCCCTGAAGGCGTCGCCGATGACCAGGTCGAGGTCGGCGCCCGTACGGCCGTCGGTCTTGAGCTGCGCGCCGGCGAGTTGGGTGGCCAGCACCTTCAGCGGTCCGGTGGCGGCGGCCTTGGGGCCGAGCAGTATGCCGGCGCCGGGCACCTTCTTGTCGTAGTCGGCCGGGGCGTTGCCCACCTTGCCGATCTGGAAGCCGCGCTTGTGGAGTTCGTCGGCGGTGCGCTTGGCGAGGCCGGAGCGCGAGGTGGCGTTGTAGACGTTGACGGTCAGGGACGCCGGGGCGGGCGGCTTCGCGGCGGTCGGTGCGGTGGTGCTGCGGGCCGTCGCGCCGCCGTGCGGGCACGGTCTCTTGTCCTGCGCGGCCTGGGCGGTGCTGCCCGGTCCGCCGAAGACGTCGATGAGCTGCAGGGTTCCCCAGCCGATCAGCCCGAGGGCGCAGGCACCGGCCATGATGCCGAGAACGATGCGGCGACGGTGGCGGGGGCGGCGCATCCGCGGATACCTGCCGCCCGTGATGCGGTACTTACCGCCCATGCCTGGAGGCGTCAGCATGCTCATGGCCGCAGCGTAGTGCCGGGCGCGTGCCGTGCCTACTAGATGATCTGTGCGTTGTCTGCGCGGAACCCGAGTGGGCCAATTCCGGCCAGAGCGGCGGCGACGGTGCCGGTCAGCCGAGTTCGAGGACGCGGGCGTGCAGCACCTGGCGCTGCTGCAGGGCGGCGCGGACCGCCCGGTGCAGACCGTCCTCCAGGTAGAGGTCGCCCTCCCACTTCACGACGTGGGCGAAGAGGTCGCCGTAGAAGGTGGAGTCCTCGGCGAGCAGCGTTTCGAGGTCGAGTTGCTGCTTGGTGGTCACCAACTGGTCGAGGCGTACCGGGCGCGGGGCGACGTCCGCCCACTGGCGGGTGCTCTCCCGGCCGTGGTCGGGATACGGTCGCCCATTTCCGATGCGCTTGAAGATCACACGGAAAGCCTACCGGGCTGGGGCCACTGGGCGCAGCCAGGAAGCAGGGGAGCAAAGGCGATCAATCGCGGCAAACTTGGATCATTGGCGGGTGATGGGCTGGCCGATACGGCGCGAACGGGCTATCGGGTCGCCGGGACCCACGGCGGGGCCGGATCACCACTTGTCGGCATCTGCCCGGCCCGGCTGCCAGTAGGTGACCGCTGCGGTGGCCGGATCCACGTGCAGGGGGGCGGGCCCGTCCACGCCGACCTGGGCGGGGGTGGCGCGAGAGGCCAGCGCGATCCCGAATTGGGACACCTTTTCGGCCGTGCTCCCCGGGGCGCTCCGGCCGCCGCCCGGGCCGCCGGGCGGGCCCGCGGTGATCACCGCGGCGTAGGCGGTGCCGTCGGGCGGCAGCGCGACCGGGGCGGGCGGCCTGGTGTACGGGAGCGGGGGGAGCGGGCCCGGGCGGCGGTCGCCGAAGTGCAGCAGGGGGTAGGGCTGGGCGGCGAAGGTGCAGGTGCGGGCGGAGATGTTGGTGACCGTCAGCAGCATGTGGCGGGCCCGGTGCGGCGCGGCGCCGGCGTGGAAGCGCAGCATGTCGGGCGTGCAGGCGTCCCGGGCGGCTGCGGGGGCGGGCGCGGCGGTGCGGGTGGTGGCCTCGGCGCGGTAGCCGGTGCCGTCCTGACAGCCGGCGAGCGGGAGGGCGGCGGCCAGCGCCAGCGCGACGACGAGGGCGCGGCCGCGGCGGGCGGCGGGGGCCGGGGACGGGCGCGGCGGGACGGGCCGGGTGAGCATGGGCATGATTCTCGGGGAAGGGGGCCCGGGGTGGGCAAGGGGGGACTCAGCGAACGTTGGGTGTCGCCTTCGGGGTGGGCGGGGGCGGGCTGGACGTGGGCGGGCCGGCGGACGGGGTGGCGGTTGGGGCGGTGGTCGGGGTGGTGTGGCGGGGGGCCCGGCTGCCGGGTTCGGTGCCGCGGGAGGGGCGGCCGGTGGGCGGGCTCGGGGTGGTGCGGACGGGGTCCGGGGACGGGTCGGGGGTGCTCGGGGACGGGCTCGGCGTGGTGGTGGCCGGCGGGGGCGTGGGTGGGGACGCCGGCATCGGGCGGGTCGGGGGGCCGGGGGTGGTGGCCAGATGTGCGGCGACGGCGAGCACGGCGGCGGTGGCCGCGGCGGCCAGCGGCAGGGCGAGGCGGCGCGGGCGGAGCCAGGGGGGGAGCGCGGGGAGGCGGCTGCGTCGGAGGTGCGGGCCCGGGGGTGCCGCCGGGCGGAGGTCGTGGACGCCGACGGCGTCGGCGCGGGCGGTGAGGGCGCGGCGCAGCCGGTCCTCGACGGGCCGTTCCGCGGCCGCGTCCCCGGGGGCGGTGTCGCGGGTGGTCAAGACCGTTCCTCCAGGATCTTCTCCAGGGCGTCCAGGGCGCGGCTGGCCAGGGACTTCACCGTGCCGCGGCTGACGCCCAGGGTCGCGGCGATCTCCGCCTCGGTGAGGTCGCCCCAGTAGCGCAGGACCAGCACCTCGCGGCGGCGCCGGGTGAGCCCGCCGAGCGCGGCGAGCACCTCGCGGTGTTCCTCGTCGAGGACCACCCGCTCCTCGGCGGAGGGCTCGGCGGTCTCGTGCGGCGGGGTGTAGTCGCGGGCGGTGCGGCGGCGGCGCAGCACCGAGCGGGCCGCGTTGACGACCGCGGTCCGCAGGTAGGCCAGGGCGTTGTCGACCTCGCCGAGCCGTTCGCCGTGCCGCTTGTAGAGGGCGGCGAACGCGTCCTGGACGACGTCCTCGGCGGTGGCGCGGTCGTCGACGAGGAGGACGGCCAGCCGGACCATGTTCAGCCGGTGGGCGTGGTAGAGCTCCGTGATGGTGGGGCGGGGCGGTTCCGCGGGCGGCGCCTCGGACCACATCTGGTGCGCGGCGCGCGGCAGTTGGTGGACGGTCGGCGCCTGCCGGGGCGGGGACTCGCGGCGGGTGGCGCGCAGCAGGCGGCGCCAGGCGGCGGGCCGGAGCCCCGGCAGGGCGAACCGTGCCGGGGCCGGGTGCGGTGCGAAGTGGGCCATCGTTCCCTCGGGCGTGCCCGGGCGGTCAGGCGCGGTTGCGGCGGACCGCGTAGAGGGCGCCGCCGCCGACGGCGATCAGGGCGGCCGCGCCGCCGCCGAGGGCGAGGGCGGGGGTGGAGGCACCGGTCTTGGCGAGCTGCTTGCGGTCGTCGCCCTTGGCGGGCGCGGGCGCGGCGCCGGGGTGGCTGGGGGTGGCGGTGGGCTGGTGGCCCGGGCCGACGGGGGAGGGGGTGGCGCTCTGCTGCGGCGGCTGGGTGGGCTGGGGGGTGGCGCTCTGCTTCGGGGGCAGCGTCGGGGCGGGGCTCGGGGTGGCGCTCTGCCGCGGCGGCTGGGTGGGCTCGGGGGCGGGGCTGCTGCTGTGGGCCGGCGCCGGCGCGGAGGACTCGGCGGCGTGGGCGGTGCCGGTCATCGAGACGGCGGCCAGCGCCACGGCGGCGAGCAGGCCGGCGCCGGCCGAACGGTGCAGGCGGGCGGGGCGAGCGGTACGGGTGGGGTTCACGGTCGGCTGCTCCAGTTCGTCTACGGGCGGCGCCCGGGGGGCGCCCTCACCCGAGACGACGCGCGACCGGGGCGGGGGTTGCCGTGCCCGCGGAAAAACTTTCGAGCCGCGGCCGGAGCCGGATCCTACGCGCACCCGGCCCGGGCAACGGCGGTCGAAGCCGGCCCGGGGCGGGGCGCCACGGCCCGGGCGACTACCGGGCCGCGGCGTCGAGTTGGGCCGCTCGGCCGGCCTCCACCGGTGGGTGCTCGTGCGCGCAGGCGTCGTCCGTGCCGTGCACCGCCCAGGCCGGGAACGGGTCGTCGGCCGCGGCGGGCGCCGCCTCGTCGGGGGCGAGGAGGCAGGCGGCCAGGGCGGCGTGCAGCGGCTCCGGGCGCAGGTCGGTGCCGATGAAGACGAGCTCCTGGCCGGTCGGACCGGGCGGCTCGGTCCGGTCGCCGGGCACGTCCCCGGCTCCGCCCCCCTCCCCGTCCACACCGGACGGTTCGAAGCGGGCGACGGTGCCGGCCTGCGACCACAGGCCGGTGACGCCGGGCCGGGTGGCGAGGCGGAAGAAGCCCTTGGAGCGCAGCACCGTGCCGTAGTCGCCGCTGTCCATCCGCGCGGTGACGAACTGCCAGAGGCGGCCCGGGTGGAAGGGGCGGTCGGCCCGGAAGACCGTGCTGGAGATGCCGTACTCCTCGGTCTCGGGGACGTGGTCGCCGTTGAGCTCCCGGACCCAGCCGGGCGCCTGTTGGGCGCGCTCCAGGTCGAAGCGGCCGGTGCCCAGGACCTCGGTGAGCGGCACCCGGCCGCGTTGCGCGGGGACGATCCGGGCGGCCGGGTTGAGGCGGGCGAGGGCGGCCGCCAGGCGCTCGGCGGCGTCCGCGTCGACCAGGTCGGTCTTGTTCAGGACGAGGACGTCGGCGAACTCGATCTGGTCCATCAACAGGTCGCTGACGGTGCGTTCGTCGTCCTCGTACTGGTCCAGGCCGCGCTCCACCAGGGCGTCGCCGCCGGCCAGTTCGGGCAGGAAGTTGGCCGCGTCGACGACCGTGACCATGGTGTCCAGGCGCGCCAGGTCGCCGAGGGTGGCGCCGTCGTCGCGGGGGAAGGCGAAGGTCGCGGCGACCGGCATCGGTTCGGAGATGCCGCTGGACTCGATCAGCAGGTAGTCGAAGCGGCCGGCGCGGGCCAGGCGGTCGACCTCCTCCAGAAGGTCGTCGCGGAGGGTGCAGCAGATGCACCCGTTGGTCATCTCGACCAGCCGCTCCTCGGTGCGGGAGAGCGCCGCGTCGCCGCCGCGGACCAGCGCGGCGTCGATGTTGACCTCGCTCATGTCGTTGACGATGACCGCGACCCGCAGGCCCTCCCGGTTGCCCAGGACGTGGTTGAGCAGGGTGGTCTTGCCCGCGCCGAGGAAGCCGGAGAGCACGGTGACGGGCAGCCGGGGGTGCGTCATGCCCGGTCAGCCCTTCGGGTCGAGCAGGCCGCGCTGGTACGCCTTCGCCAGGCGCTGCGGCACCTGGTACACGACGCCGTCGACGGTGATCGGCACCAACTGCGACGCGGTGGCCTTCCATTGGGCGCGGCGGTGGCGGGTGTTGCTGCGGGAGAGCTTGCGCTTGGGTACGGCCATGGTGGCGGGCCTCCGGGGATCGGGACGGGTGGACGATCGAGGGGGAGGCTATATGGAAATGGGTACCGTTTCCAAGTAGAGTGGGTGCAGTGCCTGGGGTCACGGCACGCACAACGCCCGGGGCGGCCAGTGGGGGCGGCCCCGGGCGCTTGCCGTGCGCGGGCTCGGCACGTGGTGCGCCGGCCCGGACGGTGCGTGGGTCAGATGGTGGCGGTGTCGATGACGAAGCGGTAGCGCACGTCGCTGGCGAGCACCCGCTCGTACGCCTCGTTGATCCGGTCCGCCGCGATCACCTCGATGTCCGCGGTCAGGCCGTGCTCGGCGCAGAAGTCGAGCATCTCCTGGGTCTCCGCGATGCCGCCGATCAGCGAGCCGGCGAACGACCGGCGGCCGCCGATCAGCGCGAACGGGACGATGGGCAGCGGCTTTTCGGGGACGCCGAGCTGGACCAGGGTGCCGTCGGTGCGCAGCAGGCCGAGGTAGGCGTTGAGGTCCAGGTTGGCCGAGACGGTGTTGACGATCAGGTCGAAGGTGCCGGCCAGCGCCTCGAACGTGGCCGGGTCGCTGGTCGCGTGGTAGTGGTCCGCGCCGAACCGCATGCCATCGTCCTTCTTGCGGAGCGACTGGCTCAGGACGGTGACCTCGGCGCCCATCGCGTGCGCGATCTTGACGCCCATGTGCCCCAGGCCGCCCAGGCCGACGACGGCGACCTTCTTGCCGGGGCCGGCACCCCAGTGGGCGAGCGGGGAGTAGAGGGTGATGCCGGCGCAGAGCAGCGGGGCGGCGGCGTCCAGCGGGAGCGCGTCGGGGATGCGCAGCACGTAGTTCTCGTCGACGACGACGTGGGTGGCGTAACCACCGTAGGTGGGCTCGCCGTTGCGGTCGGTGTCGTTGTAGGTGTTGACGGTGCCGAGCTCGCCGGTGCAGTACTGCTCCAGGCCGGCGCGGCAGTTGTCGCAGGTGCGGCAGGAGTCGACGAAGCAGCCGACGCCGACCCGGTCGCCCACGGCGTAGCGGGTGACCTCGGAGCCGGTCGCGGAGACCACGCCGGCTATCTCGTGGCCGGGCACGATCGGGAAGTTGCCGTCGTCGCCCCACTCGGCGCGGACGGTGTGGATGTCGGAGTGGCAGATGCCGGCGAACTTGATGTCGATCAGGACGTCGTGGGCACCCAGCTCGCGGCGCGGGATGGTGATCCGCTCCAGCGGGGCCTTCGGTGCGGGGGCGGCGTACGCGGCGACAGAGGTGTGGGTCATGCCACCGAGCATGCGGCGTCACCTGGGCCGTAACCAGTGCACCCTTGAACATATGAACCCCGTGCCTACTACTGACGGAACCACCCAGCCGGGCCCCGCGGTGGTCGACCGGCGCACCGAGCTGAGCGCGTTCCTGCGCTCGCGGCGGGCCCGGCTGCGGCCCGCGGACGTCGGGCTGCCGGAGCACGGGCGGCGCCGGGTGCCCGGGCTGCGCCGCGAGGAGCTGGCGCAGCTCGCCGGGGTCAGCGTGGCGTACTACATCCGGCTGGAACAGGGCCGGGGCGCGGGCGTCTCGGACGCGGTGCTGGACGCGATCGGCACCGCGCTGCGGCTCACCCCGACCGAGCGCGACCACCTGCGCCACCTCGCCCGTCCGGCCTCCCGGAGGCTGCGGACCGCCGCCCGCCCGCAGCGGGTCGGGCCGGCCTGCCGGCAGGTGCTGGACGCGCTGGAGCTGGTCCCCGCGTTCGTGGTGGGCCGGGGCCTGGACATCATCGGCTGGAACCGGCTCGGCTGCGCCCTGTTCGGGGACTTCCCCGCGATGCCCCGCGAGCGGCGCAACCTCGCCCGGCAGGTCTTCCTGGACCCGGCGACCCGCGCGCTGTACGTGAACTGGGAGGGCAAGGCGGAGGTGGTGGTCGGGCTGCTCCGGCGCGAGCTGGGGCGGGCGCCGGACGATCCCGCGCTGGCCGGGCTGGTCGCCGAACTGTCCGAGGTGAGCGGGGAGTTCCGCCGGCTGTGGGCCCGGCACGACGTGCAGGACAAGGGCTTCGGCGTGAAGCAGCTCAACCACCCGGTGGTGGGCCCGCTGACCCTGACCTACGAGACGCTGAGCGTGGCGGCCGACCCGGAGCAACTGCTGGTCACCCACCACGCGGCCGCCGGCTCCCGGTCCGAGGACGCGCTGCGCGCGCTGGCCGCGGGCCTGGCGTAGGGCGGACGGGCGCGCCCCGGTCCCGCCGGGAAGTGCGGGGCCGGGGCGCGCGCCCTTCGGTCGGCGGCCGGTCAGTCGGTCACCGTGATCGCGGCGGCCGGGCAGATGGCCGCCGCCTCGCGGACCGCGTCGTGCAGCGCGGCCGGCGGCGCCGGGTCGAGGACGACCACGATGCCGTCCTCCTCGCGCTGGTCGAAGACGTCCGGGGCGGCGAGGACGCAGGAGCCGGCGCCGCAGCACTTCTCCTGGTCGGCGTGGATGCGCATGGTCGGTGCTCCCAAGTGGTGGGTGGTGGACGGTGGTTGGGGCGCGGGCGCCGCGGCTACCAGGCGACCGGCAGCGAGTGGACCCCGTAGATCTGCATGTCGCCGCGGAACGGGACCTCCTCGTACGGGATGGCCAGGCGCAGGTCCGGCAGCCGGCGCAGCAGCGTCGTCAGGGCGATCTGGAGCTCCACCCGGGCCAGCGGCTGGCCCAGGCACTGGTGGACGCCGAAGCCGAAGGCGACGTGCCGGCGGGCGTCCCGGGTCACGTCGAGGGCGTCGGCCTCGGGGAAGACCGTCGCGTCCCGGTTGGCGGAGTTGATCATGCACAGCACGCCCTCGCCGGCGCGGATGGTGCTCTCGCCCAGGACGACGTCCTCGGTGGCGACCCGGGGGACGCCGTTGTGCACGATCGTCAGATAGCGCAGCAGCTCCTCGACGGCCCCGTTGATGAGCCCGGGTTCGGCGCGCAGCCGGGCGAGTTGGTCGGGGTTGCGGAGCAGGGCCAGGGTGCCCAGCGAGGTCATGTTGGCGGTGGTCTCGTGCCCGGCGACCAGCAGCAGCCGCCCCATGGACGCGATCTCGCCGTCGGAGAGCTCGCCGCGGGCGACCAGCCGGCTGACGATGCCGTCGTCCGGCCGCTCCCGCTTGGCCTGCGCCAGCCGGGTCAGGTACTCCACCAACTCGTCGAGGGCGGCCTTGACTTCGGCGGCCGTGGAGCGCAGGGCGAGCAGGATGCCGCTGCGCTCCTGGAAGAACTCGTGGTCCTCGTAGGGGACGCCGAGCAGCAGGCAGATCACCAGGGAGGGCAGCGGCAGCGCGAACTCCCGCACCAGATCGGCAGAGTTGCGCCCGGCGGCCATCCTGTCCAGCAGGTCGTCGGCGAGGTGCTGCACCTCAGGGCGCATCGCCTCGACCTTCTTGACCATGAACTCGGCGGTGAGCATCCGGCGCAGCTTGGCGTGGCCCGGGTCGTCCATGCGGATGAACGTCGGTGCCCGGCCGATGACTTCGCGGGCGCCGGCGGTGAGGAAGGGGAAGCCGGGACGCAGGCCGTCGGCGCTGAAACGCGGGTCGCCGAGCACCGTGCGGACTTCCTGATGGCCCGTCACCAGCCAGCAGGGGGAGTTGTCCCAGAGGGTCGCCCGGGTGAGCGGCTCGGCGCGGGCCGCGTCGGCGACGGCGGGGGCGGGGTCGAACGGGCAGCCCGGGGCGCGGCTGGCGGGGACGGTGAGGGTGTCGGGGGGAGCGGTGCGTTCTGCGGTCGTCATGCGGCCGGTCCTTCCGCGTGGGTTTAATTACCTAACTTAGGTAACTAAGTTGGGACCACGCTAACCCGGGCACGGCGGGAGAGGGAAGGACGGATCGCGGCATGACCGAAGTTGGCTCGAACCGTACGGGCGGGGGTGGGCGGATCCTGGTACGGACCGCGGCGGATCCGGGGAGCGGGGGCGGCTACAGTTCCCCCATGTCGGACCCCGCACCCGCCCAGGACTCCACCGTCGCCCTGCAGAAGGTGCTGGCCACGCTGTCCTATCTGCTCACCCGCTCGCGGGCGCACGAGCGGTTCGCGAGCGAGGCGGGCATCTCGGCCGGTCGGTCCGGGCTCTATCTGCTGATGGCGCTGGCGGACAGCGGGGGCGTCAGCCGGGTCGGCGACCTGGCGGCGCAGTTGCTGGTCGAGCCCCCGCACGTCACGCGGCAGATCGGCGAGTTGGAGGCGCAGGACCTGGTCGAGCGCACCACGGACGAGCAGGACCGGCGGGCCCGCCGGGTGGCGATCACGCCGCACGGCAAGGCCGTCCTGGAGAGCTTCCAGGCGGCCAGGTTGGCCGGATTGCGTCAGGCGCTCAGCGACTTCGACGACGCCGATCTCGGCACCACGAAGGCGGTGTTGGAGCGGCTGGTGACCTACGTCCGCGACAGGCACGCGGAGGAGCCGCGGCCGCGCGGGACGTGAGGCTCCCGGGGGCGGGCGCCGCGGCGGCCCGCCCCCGGGAGCGGTGGCACGGTGGTGCCGGTGGCGCTATTCGATCTCGACGCGGCCGCTGCGCGCGGGGCCGTTGCCGTTCCCGCCGCCGTTCGCCGCGGCGTTGTCGGACGCGTTCGAGGTGCCGAGGTTGCGGCGGACCGAGTCGAGGATGGTCAGGCCCTGGCCGACCAGGCCGGCGGCGATCTCGCCCAGGCCGTCGGTGCCGTTGAGGACGTTGACGTTGGCGTTGGCCAGGCCCGCGGACGCCTCCTTGACGATCTGCGGGAGCTGGTCGATCAGCATCCGGTCCAGCGCCACCCGGTCGTGCGAGGCGGCCGCCTCGGCCTGGATCTTCATCCGCTCCGCCTCGGCCGTGGCCAGCAGCTTGATCCGCGCGGCCTCCGCCTCGGCCGGCTTGACCACCTCGGCGACCAGCTCCTGCTGGCGCAACTGGGCGCGGCGCTCGGCCAGTTCGGTCTGTGCGGCCAGCACCTCCTGCTGGGCGTGGGCCTGGGCGAGCGGGCCGGCCTGGGAGGCGCGGGCCTGCGCGCGGTCCACCTCGGCGGAGTACTCGGCCTGGACCACCGCGGTCTGCCGGGAGTACTCGGCCTGATTGCGCGCCGCCTCCTGCTGCGCCTCGACGGACGCCTGGGTGGCCTGCGCCTGGGCGATCTGCGCCTGGCGCTGGATGGCCGCCTTGTGCGGCGCGGACATCGCCTCGATGTAGCCGGTGTCGCCGTCGTCGATCGACTGGATCTGCAACGAGTCCACGATCAGGCCGATCTTGGCCATCTCGGTCTTGGAGGTCTCCAGGACCTCGGTGGCCAGCTTCTGCCGCTCGGTGACGATCTCCTCGACCGTCATCGAGCCGATGATGGAGCGCAGATGACCGGCGAAGATCCGGCCGGTCAGGATCGACATCTGCTCCTGGTCGGACAGGAAGCGCTGGCCGGCGTTGACGATGCTCTCGGTGTCGTTGCCGACCTTGAACGCGATCACGGCGCGCACCGTCAGGGCGATGCCCTGCCGCGTCACGCACTTCTCGGCCACCTCGGACTCGCACATCGCCAGCGTCAGGAAGCGGACCTTGCGGAACACCGGCAGCACGAACTTGCCGTGGCCGGTCACCACCCGGAAGGGCGCCCCGCCCTGTCCCCGCCTGCCACCGGAGATCAACATGGCTTGATCGGGGGAAGGAACGCGGTAACCGAACATCACTCGTCTCCTCAACCAGCGTCGCCGGCGTCACCGGCCGACGCGTCCAACGGATCAGCCCACTCGATGACGTCGACCTGGCGATTGCCACGGGACTCGATCACGAGCACGGTCGCCCCCACTGGCAGGGGCTCGGGGGACCAGGCGAGGAACGTCTCGGAGCCGCCCCGGATCCGTACCAGAACCTCACCGGGTCCGGCAGCCCCGCGCGTGCCGATCAGCAGCACTCCGGTACAGCCGACCACGGCTTCATCCCGGGCCATCGATCGCTGCCCTCCCCCGTTACGTTCTCTGGAATCCGACCATAGCGCTCCGGGGGGCGGCGGCCTATGCCGGGAGGGCGGCGAGTTGGGGTACGGCTGGGAGCGCGGTTCCCGCGGCGCCCTAGCCCCGCCGGGCCGCCGGGTCAGGGAGGAGCGGCAGGAGGAGGGCGACCAGCGCGGCCAGGGCGGCGTTGGCGGTCAGGGCGCAGGTCAGCGCGTGGCCGTAGGCGGCGGCGTCCTGGTGCGCGGCGGGGCCGAGGGCGCCGTAGAAGAGGACGCCGAGGACGGCCACCCCGACCGCGCCGCCGACCTGCTGGCCGGTGGAGAGGACGCCCGAGGCCAGGCCGGTCTCCTCGGGCCGGACGCCGGCGAGGACCGCGCCCAGCAGCGGCGTCACCAACAGGCCGTTGCCCGCGCCGACCAGGGCCAGCGGCGCGACCAACTGCCCGGCGGTCAGGCCGGCCCCGGCGGCCGTGGCCAGCGCGACGGTCGAGCCGAAGCCGAGGACGACGAGCAGCGCGCCGGCCTGGAGGACCCGTCGCCCCAGGTGGGCCAGCCGGCCGGCGAGCAGGCTGGTGGCGAGGAAGACCACCGCGAACGGCGTGTAGTACAGGCCGGCGCCGAGCGCGTCCTGCCCCAGCCCGTCCTGGAGGGTCAGCGAGAAGACCAGGAAGAAGGAGTTGATGCCGGCGTAGGTGAGCAGCACCAGGAGCATGCCGACCGCGAAGGGCCGCTCCCGGAACAGCCGCAGCCGCACCAGCGGCTCCCCGCCGGACGCCGCCACCCGCCGCTCCACCAGCACGAACGCCACGAACGCCAGCACACTGGCGGCCAGGCTGAGCCACGTCCACACGGGCCAGCCGGCCGGCCGCCCCTCGACCAACGGGACGACCAGCAGCCCCAGCGCCACCGTGAGCACCCCGGCGCCCGGCAGGTCGAGCCGGCGCGCACGGGGGGCGCGCGACTCCGGCACGTAGCGCGCGGTGAGCGCCACCGTCACCACCCCGACCGGCACGTTGACCCAGAAGACCGGCCGCCAGGAGGAGCCGAGGAGGTCGGCGGAGACCAGCACGCCGCCGAGCACCTGCCCGACGGCGCCGGCCAGGCCGATCACCGCGCCCAGCGCCCCGAACGCCCGGGCCCGCCGCCCGGCCGGCACCAGCACCTGCAGCAGCGCGAAGACCTGCGGGAACATCGCGGCCGCGGACAGCCCCTGGACCAGCCGGGCGGCGATCAGGAACCCCGCCCCGGGCGCCAGCGCGCAGCCCACCGACGCGAGGGTGAACAGCGCCATCCCCGACTGGAACAGCCGCTTGCGGCCGAACCGGTCGCCGAGCCGGGCGCCGGTGATCAGGGCGATGGCGTAGGTGAGTTGGTAGCCGGCGAGGATCAACTGGACGTCGGCGTCGGACGCGTGCAGGTCCGCCTGGATGGCGGGCGCCGCGACCAGCACGATGAAGGTGTCGAGAACGGCCATGAAGGCGCCGGTGAGCACGAGCGGGAGGGCGCCCCGGGGAACGGGCGCGGGGCGGTCGGGAAGCGGGGCCGGGACGGTGCGCTCGGCCTCGGTCGGAGGTGGTGTCTGAGCCATGCGGCCACGCTCGCGCAGCCCCCAACGGCCGTACAGAGAGCGATTATGCTGGTGTTTTTCCCACCACCGTCGTTCCCAGCCGCGTCGTTCCCAGCACCGTCCCGCCGGAGCTCTCGTCCCCGCACCGTCCGTCGCGCACGGGCCGCGCGGGGCCCGGTCCGGCCGGAGGTCCGTCCGCCCGCACGACACCCGAGGAGCCCATGTCCGACCAGGAACGGCGGCGCGCCCTCGCGGAGTTCCTGCGGGCGCGCCGGGAGCGGATCACCCCGCGCGAGGCGGGCGTCCTGGCCGGGCCGCGCCGCCGCACCCCCGGGCTGCGCCGCGAGGAGGTCGCCCAACTCTCCGGCGTCAGCGTCACCTGGTACACCTGGTTGGAGCAGGCGAGGGACATCGGCGTCAGCCGTCAGGTCCTGGCCAGCCTGGCGCGCGCCCTGATGCTCGGCTCGGTCGAGCAGCGCCATCTGTACGCGCTGGCCGGCGAACTCCCCCCGGAGCAGCCGCCCGGAGCCGGCCCGGGGCCCGCCCTGCAACGCTTGGTGGACGCCCTGGACCCGCACCCGGCCTATCTGCTCGACGCCAACTGGGACCTGGTCGCTTGGAACCGCGCCGAGGCCGGCCTGATCGGCGATCCGGGCCAACTCGCCCCCGGCGAACGCAACCTGCTCTGGCTGGTCTTCACCGACCCGACGATGCGGACGCTGCTGGCCGACTGGGAGGGCCAGGCGCGGGACCTGGTCGCGCAGTTCCGGGCCGATGCCGGCGAGCGGTTCGGCGATCCGCGCGTGGCGCGGCTCACCGAGGAACTCGCCGCGCGCAGCGTGGAGTTCGCCAGGTGGTGGGAGGCCCACCACCTGGCGGAGCTCGGCAGCAGCCGCCGTACCTTCCACCACCCCAGGGCCGGCGACCTCACCTTCGACTACGTGAAGCTGGCGGCCCTCGACGCGCCCGGCGTCAAGCTGTTCGTGTGCATGCCCGGCGACGAGCGGACCCGGCAGAGCCTGCCGCTGCTGCGGGGCGAGCGAGACGAGCGGGGCGAGCGGGATGAGTGAGGGCGCCGGGCGTCAGCAGCCGCCCGTGGTCGCGGAGGAGGCCGCCGCCGCGGCCACGGCGGCGTTGGTGTTGCCCCGCGCCGCCCGGTCTCCCGCGCGCTTGGCCTCCTCAAGGCCGGCGCCCCGGATGCCCGCCGCCATGGTGGCTTCCATCCGGCGCCGCTCCACCAACTCGGCGCGCTGACGCTTCAGTTTGCTCAGGAACGACATCATGGACCTCCCGTTTCCCCTGTGAAGACGCTCAAGCTTCCTGTCCGATCCACCATACGGCCGAGGTACGACAATCCCCGTCGCCGCCACCGCGTGCCGCCCCAACTCCGGCTCACCGCAACGGAATCAGGGCGTCGCGCTCCCCGTCTGCCCGCGCCCCGAAGATCCGCCGCTCCCGCTCCCCGATCCGCACGTCATGGATCCCCGCCTCCCGCCGCCGCATCAACCCCAACTCGTCGAACTCCCACAGCTCGTTGCCGTAACTCCGCCACCACTGCCCCTCGGCATCCCGGCACTCGTACTGGAACCGCACCGCGATCCGGTTCCCCGCGTACGACCACAGCTCCTTCCGCAGCGCGTACTCCAGCTCCCGCGCCCACTTCTGCCGCAGGAACGCGACGATCTCGGCGCGCCCGCAAAGGAAGGTGTCCCGATTCCGCCAGACCGATTCCTCGCTGTAGGCGAGCGCCACCCGCTCCGGGTCCCGGCTGTTCCAGGCGTCCTCGGCCGCCCGCACCTTCTGCCGGGCACTCGCCTCGTCGAACGGGGGCAACGGCGGCCGCGGCACGGACGGACCCGGGCCGGCGGGCATGGCAGACACCTCGGACATGACAGGACTCCCTCTGGGGCTTCGGGCCTCTGCGTCTCTGGGCAAGTGACGCCGAACGAGCGGGAGAACGGTCGTTCTCCTCGCCTCCGCTATCCTAGAGAACGATCGTTCTCCCGGGAAGGCAGGCCCGTGTCGGACCACGACGCCCTACGGACGCGCATCCTCGATGCCGCCGAGCAACTCTTCTACGCGCGCGGCATCCAGGCCGTCGGCATGGACCAACTCCGCACCGCCGCCGGCGTCTCCCTCAAGCGCCTCTACGGCACCTTCCCCGCCAAGCACGACCTCGTCGAGGCGTATCTGCGCCGCCGCGACGAGCGCTGGCGGGCCGCCCTCGCCACCTTCGTGGACGCGCACGCCGACACCCCGACCTCCCGCGTCCTCGCCGTCTTCGACTGGCTGGCGACCTGGTTCGCCGCCCCGGACTTCCGCGGCTGCGCCTTCCTCAACGCCCACGGCGAGTTGGCCCCCACCTCGGACGCCGTCGCCCGCATCACCCGCGACCACAAACAGGCCCTCCACGCCTACCTCACCGACCTCGTCCGCCCCCTGCCCCACCCCACCCCCACCGCCCTGGCCGACCAACTGGCCCTCCTCATAGACGGAGCCATTACCACCGCCGCCCTCACCCACACCCCGACCCCGGCCCACACGGCCCGCGGGGTGGCGGGGGTGCTGGTGGGGGTGGGGGCGACCGCCTGACGGCGCGTATGCGGTGGTCACCGTGGTCGGGGGTGCTTCGCGCTGGTCCGTGTGGGGTTCTCAGCGAGGGCGCCTGACGCGTGCGGTGGTGAGGTGGCGCATCGGGTCGATGCGAGTGTGTCGGCTGCCGTTGTGTCGACTGCCGTGACGGTGGTGAAGGTGGGGTTTCTGGTGCCGGTTGTGTTACTGCGCGCCAGTTGGGGACGCTGGTGCGCAGTTTGAGCACGGCGACGGCACCCCCGGACCCGGAGGGGAGCGGGGGTGCCGTGGGGGACGCGCGGATCAGGCCAGGGTGCGGCCCAACTTCTCCAGGGCCTCGGTCAGTTCGGTCTCCGTGATCGTCAGGGGCGGGGCGAGGCGGATGGTGGAGCCGTGGGTGTCCTTGACGAGGATGCCTTCTTGGAGGAGGCGTTCGCTGAGGGCGCGGCCGGTGCCGAGGGCGGGGTCGATGTCGACGCCGGCCCAGAGGCCGCGGGAGCGGAAGGCGGTGACGCCGCGGCCGAGGAGGTCGGTGAGGCCGGAGTGCAGGACCTTGCCCAACTCCGCGGCGCGGTCCTGGAACTCGCCGGTGGACAGGAGGTCGACGACGGCGGTGCCGACGGCGGCGGCGAGGGGGTTGCCGCCGAACGTCGAGCCGTGTTGGCCGGGGCCGAGGACGGACATGACCTCGCGGCGGGCGACGACGGCGGAGACCGGGACGATGCCGCCGCCGAGGGCCTTGCCGAGCAGGACCACGTCGGGGCGGACCTCTTCGTGGTCCACCGCCAGCGTGGTGCCCGTGCGGCCGAGGCCGGACTGGATCTCGTCGGCGATCATCAGGCAGCCGGCGCGGGTGGTGAGTTCGCGGACGCCGGCGAGATAGCCGTCGTCGGGGATGAGGACGCCGGCCTCGCCCTGGATGGGCTCGATGAGGACGGCGGCGGTGGTGTCGTCGAGGGCGGCTTCGAGCGCGGCGAGGTCGTTGTAGGGGACGGTGCGGAAGCCGGGGGTGTAGGGGCCGAATCCGGCGCGGGCGTCCTCGTCGTCGGAGAAGCTGACGATGGTGGTCGTGCGGCCGTGGAAGTTGCCGCTGGCGACGACGATGGTGGCCCGGTCGGCGGGCACGCCCTTGACCTCGTAGGCCCACTTCCGGGCGACCTTGATGGCGCTCTCGACGGCCTCGGCGCCGGTGTTCATCGGGAGGACCATGTCCAGGCCGGTGAGCTCGGCCAGGCCCTCGGCGAAGCCGGCGAGGCGGTCGTGGTGGAAGGCGCGGGAGGTGAGGGTGAGGGCGTCCAACTGGCGGTGGGCGGCCTCGATGAGCGTCGGGTGGCGGTGGCCGAAGTTCAGGGCCGAGTAGCCGGCCAGCATGTCGAGGTAGCGGCGGCCCTCGACGTCCTCGACCCAGGCGCCCTCGGCGCGGGCGATGACGACGGGGAGGGGGTGGTAGTTGTGGGCCAGTACGGGGGACTCCGCCTCGATGAGCTCGGCGGAGGACCGGTCTGCGGTGCGGGTGGATGCGGTCGTCATGGGCGCAGCTCCTGAGTGCAGCACTTGATGCCGCCGCCGGCCTTGTGGAACTCGGAGAGGTCGACGGGGACGGGGACATAACCACGGGCGGTGAGCCGGTCGATCAGGCCGGTGGCCTGGGGCGCGATGAAGACGTGGTGGCCGTCGGAGACGGAGTTGAGGCCGAAGGCCAGGGCGTCGTCGCGGGTGGCGAGGACGGCGTCGGGGAAGAGGCGGCGGAGCACCTCACGGCTGCCGGGGGAGAAGGCGCCGGGGTAGTAGGCGAGGGTGGCGGCCCCGTCGCCGCCGGCCGTGCCGTCGTCTGGGACGCCGTCGTCGAGGACGAAGAGGGCCGTGTCCAGGTGGTAGAAGTACGGGTCGGTGAGGTGGAGGCTGATCACCGGGAGGCCGAAGTGCTCCTGGACCTCGGCGTGCGCCTCGCGGGTGGTGCGGAAGCCGGTGCCGGCGAGGAGGTAGCCGCCGGCCGGGACGAGGTCGCCCTCGCCCTCGCACGGGGACTCGGGCCGGTAGAGGTCGTAGCCGGCGGCCTTGAACCAGATCTCGTACTCGCGGGTCTCCGGACGGCGCTGCGGGGCGTGGAAGAGCGAGCCGAAGGCGCGGCCGCCGACGACGAGGGCGGAGTTCGCGGCGAAGACCATGTCGGGGAGGCCGGGGGTCGGCTCCATGACCTCGACGGTGTGGCCGTGCTCCCGGTAGGCGCCGACCAGCTCCGCCCACTGCCGGCCGGCCAGCGCGGTGTCGACCTCGGCGGCCTCCTGCATCCAGGGGTTGATGGCGTACCGGACGTCGAAGTGGGTGGGCCGGCAGACCAGGTAGCGCCGGGGACGGGGGGTGCGGCGCGCGCCGGGGCGCGCGTCGGCGGGACGGATCGTGGACACGGAATGGGGCCTCCGCTTCCTGTTGTGACGTTCCGTGGGAGATCGTCACCTGGGGCAATCCACGGTAAGGAGCGGTCGATTCCGGTCACAAGAAATGAGTGCTGCGTAAGGGCGCAGGAATGCTGCTTATGGGTGGCCATCACCGCGGGTTTCCGGCGCGCTGGGGCGACTGAGGACGCTCTCGGGCGCGGTCGGGGGCGGTGGCCCGGTCGCCGGGGCGGCGGCGGGCGCCCGCCTCGGGGCTGTCCGGGATCAGGTGGGAGAGGACCATGTAGCTGATCGTCTTCCGGATGAACGGCTCGGTCCGGATGCGTTCGAGGACCTCCTCGAAGTGCTCGACGTCGGTGGCCCGGACGTGCAGCAGGGCGTCGGCACCGCCGGTGACGGTCATCGCGGCGGCGATCTCCGGGTGGTTGCGGACCACCTCCGCCAGGCGCCGGGGCGGGGCCGCGCTGTCGCAGTACACCTCCACGTACGCCTCGGTGAGCCAGCCCAGGGCGGCGGGGCGGACGGTGGCGGAGAAGCCGGTGATCACGTTGTTCCGGCGGAGCCGGTCCACCCGGCGTTTGACGGCGGTGGGGGAGAGGCCGATGGCCGAGCCGATCTCCGCGAAGCTGGCCCGGCCGTTGTCGATCAGCGCGGCGACGATCTTGCGGTCCAACTCGTCGAACGGCGCGGACTTGGTGCTCATGGGGCGGTCTTCCTTCCTCTCCTCCTCCCGTCCCCGGGGGGCTTGGGAGTGCTTGTCACGGTAACGGTGGCCGGCCGGGGGTGGCGCAGCGACCGGAGACTTCCCCGAACCCGCAGGTCAGACATCCGTGCAGGTCACAGTGGGTGGCGTAACGCGGCCGTAACGGGGCTTGCCTAGCGTCGGGGGCGTTGGGAGCCGGCGGGAGGAGGGCGGCGATGGCGGACGACGCCGGGGCGGGGGAGGGGCTGACGCGCGCGGACCGGGCGCGGCGGGTGGCGCACGTGCTGCGCGGGCAGGTGCTGCGGGGCGCGTTCCCCGAGGGCGTGCTGCCCGACGAGCGGGCGCTGATCGCGGAGTTCGGGACCTCGCGGAACACCGTCCGGGAGGCGCTGGGGTTGCTGCGCGACGAGGGGCTGGTGGAGCGGCGGCGCGGGGTGGGGACGGTGGTGGTCGGCCGGACCTATGAGCACCCGTTGGGCGAACTGTCCGGTCTGGCCGAGGTGTTGCAGCGGCACGGCACGGTGGCCAACGAGGTGCGGGCGGCGCGGACCGTGCGGGCACCGGCCTCGGTGGCGCGGCGGCTGGGCCTCCCGGAGGGGAGCGAGGCGGTCTATCTGGAGCGGCTGCGCCGGGTGGACGGCACCCCGCTGTCGCTGGACTGCACGTACCTCATCCCCGAAGTGGGCGGCCCGCTGCTGGCGTTGAGGCGGGCGCGGCTGGAGAGCCGGGACGTCTTCGACCTGATCGAGCGGGCGGCCGGGCGGTCGTTGGGGTCGGCGGAGGTGGCCGTGCGGGCGGTGGTCGGGGACCCGGCGACGTGCGCGGTGCTGGGGATGCCGGCCGGGGGCGCGGTGCTGGCCGTGGACCGGCTGACGCGGCTGGCGGACGGGCGGCCGGCCGACCTGGAGTTCATCCATCTGCGCGGGGACCGACTGACGTTGCGGGCCCGGCTGGACCGGGTGCGGGAGGGGTGAGCCGGGTGCTCCAAGGCGTGCGCCCGCGGCCGTCGACGGCGGCGCCGCGGCGGTCGGTGACGGTCGCGATGTGCCTGTGCGTGACGCTGGTGGTGGGGATGGTCTCCGCGGTCAACCTGGCCATCCCGGACCTGTCCGCCGGGCCGCTGCACCCGTCCGCCGAGGCGGTGGTGTGGGTGGTGGACGGCTATGTGGTGGTCTTCGCCTGCCTGTTGGTGCCGGCCGGGGCGCTGGCCGACCGGCGCGGCCGCAAGGGCGTGCTGCTGTGCGGGATGGCGGTCTTCGTCGTCGGCTCGGCGGTGTGCGCGGCGGCGCCGCACGTCGGGGTGCTGGTCGCCGGGCGGATGCTCAGCGGGGTGGGCGCCGCGGCCGTCCTGCCGAACACCCTGGCGCTGCTGGTGGACGGGCTGGCGGACGGGCCGCGGCGCCGGGCGATCGCGGTCTGGGCGGCGATGACGGGGCTGGCCGCGGTGCTGGGCAACGTGGGCGGCGGCGCGGCCATCCAGTACGGGAGTTGGCGGGCGCTGTTCGTCTGCGTGGTGCCGATCGCGGTGGGCGCCTGGCTGCTGGTCGCCGCCGTCGCGCCGGTGCCGGCGCGCCATCCGGGCCCGGCCGCGCCGCTGGCCGCGGCGCTGTTCACCGGCGGGTTCCTGGCGCTGCTCAACGGCATCGTGCGCGGGCCGCAGGCGGGCTGGCTGAGCCCGTGGGTGCTCGGCTCGCTCGCGCTGGCCGGGCTGCTGCTGACCGGCTGGGTCCGGCGCGAACTGCGCGCCCCGGAGCCGCTGTTGGACCCCCGGGTGCTGGCCCGCCCCGCCGTCCGGGCCGGGGCGGTCGGGATGGCGGTGCTGTTCGTCGGCATGTTCGGGCTGTTCTACCTCAACGGGCAGTACCTCCAATACGCCAAGGGCTACGGCCCGTTGGGTGCCGGGGTGCGGCTGCTGCCGATGGCGGCGGCGCTGCTGGCGGGGCCGCGCTGCGGGTTGCTGCTGGAGCGGCGGTGCGGGCGGCGGGGCGCGGTCGCCGCCGGGATGCTCGTACTGGCCGGCGGGCTGGCCACGGTGTCCGCGGCCGACGCCGGCACGCCGTACGCGCTGTACGCCCTCGGGGCCGGGCTGACCGCGCTGGGCTGCGGCACCGCGACCCCGCTGCTCTCGCACGCGATGATGGCCGCGCTGCCGCCGGAGCGGGCCGGGGTGGGCTCCGGACTCCAGAGCCTGACCCGGGAGTTGGGGAGCGCACTGGGGATCGCGGTGACCGGCACGCTCACCACCGCGGTCTTCACCGCCCACCTGCCGGCGCCGCTGGCCGGGCCCGGCGGCCCGACGACGGTGGCGGCGGCGCAGGCCGCGATCGGCGGCCGGGGGGCCGAGGGGGCCGCGGGCGCCGCGTTGCGCGCGGCGGTGGTGGACGCGTTCACGGGTGGGCTGCACGTGGCGATGCTGGCGTTGGCGGTGGGGGTGGGGGGTGCGGCGTTGGCGGTCTTCCGCTGGATGCCGAGGAGTTAGTGGGCGGGTGGCCGCTCTCCGTGCGTGGCGGGTGCCGGGGGTCTGCGGGGTGGTGGGTGAGGGAACGACGGGGCCGTCGTGGTAACCCCGAGACCAGAAGCGTGGGTTGGGCCTGCCCACCCAGGGCCTGTTCCTCAACCTCCCCCCTTGGGGTGGGGCCGGGGTTCGGCGGGAGGGTGTGGGGCCGGAGGGGTGGTGTCCTGGACGTAAGGCGAAGCAGTCCAGGACACCACCCCGGAGGCCCCGCACCCAGCACCCACCACCACCCACCGCCGGCCCCACCCCACAAACCCCCTACCGCGGCGTCACCCGCCGAATCGCGGCTCGCTTCACCACCGCCGGCCCCACCTCCGCCGCCCGCGCCACCAGCGCCCGGGCGTCCCAGTCGGGCGGCCAGCCCTCCCACAGCCGGAGCCGGCCGGCCACCACCACGGCGCGGATCTGGTCCCGGTTGGCGAGCCGGACGAGTTCCCAGCGCAGGTCGTAGGAGGGCGTCAGTTCGGGGACGGCCAGGTCCACCAGGAGATAGTCGGCGGCCTTGCCGACGGCTATCTGGCCGGTGACGCGGCCCAGGCCGAGGGCGTCGGCGCCGCCCGCGGTGGCGTGCTCCAGCCACAGGTGCCCGGCGCCGCACACCGAGTCGCCCGCGGCCAGCCCGTAGGCCAGCCGCTGGGCCGTCTCCGCGGCGTCCACCAGCCGGAAGCCGTCGCCGCGGGTGCCGTCGGTGCCGGTGCCGAAGCGGACGCCGAGCGCGGCCAGCATGGTGGCGTGCGCGACCGCGTTGCCCTTCCAGGCGCTGGCCACCGGGTTGTAGCTGATCGCCGCGCCGGTGTCGGCGAGTTGTCGCATCTCGGTGGGGGTCAGGAGGGTGGCGTGCGCGCCCAGGGTGTGCGGGCCGAGGGCGCCGAGGTGGTGCAGGTAGTCCACCGGGCGGCGCCCGACGCTCTTCAACGAGCGCTCCACGGAGGCCAGATGCTCGTTGACGTGGATCTGGAAGACCGCCCCGGCCTCGGCGCAGAGCTCCGCGGTCCGTCTCAGGACCGGGCCGGTGGCGTCCTCCGGGACGGCGATGGCCAGGGAGGGGTGGACCAGCGGGTGGCCGCCCCAGCGCCCCAAATGGGCCGGCCCACCGGTCCCGTTGGAGACGATCTTGCCCAGGACGCAGCGGATGCCGGCTTCCTCGGTGCCCTTGGCCACCGCCGCGACGTCGACCGGCGCCCGGGTTCCGGCGTCGGCGACGGTGGTGAAGCCGCCGCGCAGCGCCTCCAGGGCGGCCAACTTCGCGGACAGATAGGCGGTCTCGTCGTCCAGCGCGTGCTCCAGCGGCTCCCAGGTGGTCTTGAAGATCTCCGACGGCTGCCCGAACGACTGGGCCTTGCCGAAGCTCTGGGTGAGGTGGTGGTGCGCGTCGACGAAGCCCGGCATCAGCAGGTGGCCGTCGAGCCGGACCGGCGCCGGCCCGTCGCGGTGCGCGGCGAGCAGCCGGGCGGCCGGGCCGACCGAGCGGAAGGTGCCGCCCTCGACGAGGACGGCGTGGTCGCGCACCGGGCCGCCCGGCAGCAGCACCACCTCCGGGACGAGCAGTTGGCGGTCGCCGGCGAACTGGTCGGGGTGGAGCGGTGGTTGCCCCTTGGGACGCGCGCTTCCGGCCGACTGCTGGGCGTAGGCGGTGTCGGTGCCCGTCCCGCCGAGCAGTCCGCCCGCGCCCGCGCCGGCCACCCCGGCGAGGAAGCCGCGCCGCCCGAAGCCGGTGGGCGGCCCACCCTCCTCCCGCTCCGACTCCTGCGCCGCTCCCCGGTCCTGCCGCTCGTTCGCCGACCCGTTCGTCAACCCGCTCGCCTGCTTCCGTCGCCGCATACGTGGGCGCGGCCGGGCCCGGGGGACCGGGTCGGCCGCGCCGGGTGGCCCGACCCTAGGACCCGCCGCGAAGCGGAACAAGACTTTCGACATTCGGGATAGGGCGAGGCCGAGGGGCGGGTGGCGGAACCTCCCGAGGGCCGCCCGACGCCCCAGTTCAGGGCGGCTGCCGAGGGCCCATCCGGTGGCGTAACGCCGTCGAAACACGGTATGCGGGGCGGCCGTTGGGCCGGGGTCACCGAAGCTGACGGCCCGTCAAAACGGACCCGCTTATCTCACGAGCCCCGAGCGCCTCCGCCGCCGGCCCGGCGCCCCCGGCTGGCTCCCGGGTCCGACGGGGCTGGGGACGTCGGGGGCGCGGGTGGCGGCAGGGTGCTCGGGTGGCGGCCGAACACCCCTCGTCGGGGGCTGCCGACAACCCTCGGCGACCCCCCTCGCACCCGCAGTGACCTGCCCGTTTTGCCTGAATTTTCACATATGGGGCTTGTTGGGGTCGGGGGGTCGTCGTAGTGTCGGCAGTGTCGCGGACGAAGCGTTCCGCCGGACGAAACCCCCCAGGGAAGGCCCTGACGGGCGCGCCGAACCGCCACCAGAGCACGGTCCGGACACGCCGCGGCGACGTTCGATCACTGGAGGAGAAGATGACCTTCAAGGCATTCTTCCCCCGCAGCCGCAGAGACGACAGGGGCCGCGGTGGCGGCGACTGGGGCGGCGGCGGAGGTCGCGGAGGCGGATACGGCGGCGGTTATGGCGGCGGCTACGGCGGCGGCTATGGCGGTCGCGGAGGCCGCGGTGGATTCTTCGTCATCGTCAGGCTCTGAACCTGTACCGCTGTCACACGTATCCAGCGAACCGCTGATCTTAGACAACCCATGAGATGTGATCTGGGCCCGAGGGCCTGAGGCACACCCCGAGGCGGGCCCGCGCCCCACGCGCGAGCCGGCCTCGCGGGCTGTCGTCAACGGCCCCTGGTGGCCCACCACGTGACCACCATGCATCTGCGCAGCGCCCGCAGCACGCGCCGCGGCCGCCGGACGAGGACGGCCGACGGCCGGGAGCAGGCGACGGTCCAAACGGCGCAGCCGGTCACGGCGGTTGGGGCGGAGCAGCCGGCCAAGGCGGTCAGGAAGGTCAACGGCCAGAAACACAGAACGGCCGAGGACCGTACGCCGCCGGAGCCCGAACCCCCCGCGCCCCCTACGGCCACCGTCGCCCAACTCCCCACCGACACCCCCATCCTGACCCGGCACGTCGGCCCCGTGGAGGCGTTCCGCCGCTTCTGGCCGCTGACCCGGGGGGACCGCCGCTGGATGCTGATGGTCGGCGGGTGCGCCGTCGTCGCGGCCCTCGCCGAGACCGTCACGATCCTGCTCTTCGCCCAACTCACCGACACCGCCCTCAAAGAGGGCTCGGTCAGCGCCTTCTGGACCCCCGCCGGCACCTGGCTCACGGTGGCGGTCATCGGCGCCGTCGTCGGCTACCTCGGCAACTCCCTGGCCGCCTGGACCGCGGAACGCTTCCTGCTACGCCTGCGCGCCCGCGTCTTCACCCACCTCCAGACGCTGCCCCCGCACTTCTTCCAACGCAACCGCCGCGGCGACCTGGTGGAACGGCTCACCGGCGACGTCGACGCCATCGAACGACTCGTGGTCAGCGGCCTGGTGGGCGCCTGCGCGGCCCTCTTCTCCACCCTCTTCTACGGCGCCGCGGCCCTCTGGCTGCGCTGGGAACTGGCCCTGGCCACCTTCGTCGCCGCCCCCCTCTTCTACTTCGCCACTCGCCGCTTCACCAACCGGCTGCGCGAGGTCTCCCGCCGTCAGCGCGCCGCCGACGGCGCCCTCACCTCGGTCGTCGAGGAGACCCTGGTCAACGTCGTCCTCACCCAGGCGTACAACCGGCAGCGCGACGAGGAGGAGCGCCTGGGTCGGGAGGCCCGCCGCTGGCTGCGCGCCTCGGTCGCCAGCGCCCGCCTCAACGCCCTCTACGACCAACTCGTCGAGATCCTGGAGACCCTCTGCGTGCTGGCCATCATCGGCCTGGGCGCCTGGGAGATCTCCCAGCGCCGGATGACGCTCGGCCAACTCCTCGCCTTCGCCGCCTTCATCGGCTACCTCTACCCGCCCATCCGCTCCCTGGGCCGGCTCGGCCTGACCGCCACCGCCGCCACCGCCGCCGCCGACCGGCTGCTGGAGATCCTCGACGCCCACCCCGCCGTCACCGACCCGCCCCCGTCCCGCACCCTCCCCCTCCCGCACCGCGCCCGGGGCGAACTGCGCGTCGACGGCGTCACCTTCCGTTACCCCAACTCCCCCCACCACAACGCCCTCAGCTCCCTCACCTTCACCGCACACCCCGGCGCGTTCCTGGTCGTCACCGGCCCCAGCGGCGCCGGCAAGTCCACCCTCGCCGCCCTCCTGCTGCGCTTCTACGACCCGGACTCCGGCACCGTCCGCCTCGACGGCATCCCGGTCGACCGCCTCCCCCTGGCCGACCTCCGCCGCAACATCACCCTGCTCCCGCAGGAGACCCTGGTCCTCCACGACACCATCGCGCACAACATCGCCTCCGGCCGCGAGGGCCCCACCCCCACCCGCGAGGAGGTCGTCCGGGCCGCCCAGGCCGCCGACGCCCACGCCTTCATCACCGCCCTCCCGGACGGCTACGACACGGTCATCGCCCCCGCCACCGCCGCCCTCTCCGGCGGCCAACTACAGCGCGTCGCCATCGCCCGCGCCATGCTCCGCGACGCCCCCGTCCTCATCCTCGACGAGCCCACCACCGGCCTCGACACCCTCGCCGCCCAACGCATCCTGGCCCCCCTCCACCGCCTCGCCGCCGGCCGCACCACCCTCGTCATCACCCACGACCTCGACCTGGCCACCACCGCCGACCACATCCTCGTCCTCGACGACGGCCACCTCACCGAGTCCGGCACCCACCCCCAACTCCTCACCCACGCCGGCCTGTACGCAGACCTCTTCGAGGGACGGGCGTAGTGGGGCCTAAGCACGTGGCGGAAAGAAGCCGTTCCACCCATAGAGTAGTTGTGTCCGCAGTTCACAGTGAGAGAAGTCTGATTATGTAGTCCTGCATGCCAAGAGGAGCCGTCAGACCCTAAATCTGCACGTCAATGCAGCACCTGGAGAGTGGCGAGGCTTCCTTGTATCGACGTGCGGCAGGGTTGTGCAATATGCGCACTGCAGTGCGCAGTTGAGTCACTGACGCGGACGCTCTACGTTTCCCTCGCACTGTCCGTTCTGAGGGGAGCAAAGGAGAAGAGCTGTGGGCGAGGAGTACTACACCCAAGACCGTCTGGTCTCGCGGGCCGAGATCGCAGGCTTAGCCGGTGTGGGGAGGTCTGCCGTCACCAACTGGGTACGGCGCCATGAGGACTTCCCGGTTGCCGTTCGCTCGGGCGGAGCAGAGTATTTCAGGCTCGCCGACGTCATCCGCTGGCTGGACACCCGGACTGTTCCGCGAGGCGTAGGTGTCCCCACCAAGACACCCCCCACCACCTACGGCAATCGGGTTCGCGCGGCGCTGGAACAGATGCCGCATGGCACAGCAGAGGTCACGAGTGGGCCGCAGACAGCAGGGCTGGACCCTGGCGAGCGGGCAGCGGACCGGACTCGCCAGGCATTGGCCGAACTTCTGGAAGAGTCGATGCTGCGGCAGTGGGGCGCGCTTTCGCTCGCCGACTACTTGCCGCTACCCATGTGCCTCACCTTCCTACGGTGGGCGGTCCCCGATGAATGGGAGCGTGTACGGCAGTCCGCATGTCTCCCAAGCCCGCGAGACACATATCGCTTTTTGGACCGGGTGGGCGCCGCAGCGGACATATCTCTTCGCCCCCGTGGAGTGCTACCTGACATGGTGGCGGCACTGGGCCAGCTCGCGCCCGAGCGCGGGGCCGACCCCGCTCGCCTCGTAGACCTGGTCCACGCTCTCGATCGTGCAGCGTTCCGCATGCTGCTTGACGTATACGCCGAGGCGTATGCACTTGACAGTCGGGCGGCCTTCACGCCGCAGGCCATCGCGGACCTACTGGGCGGGCTCTCCATCGTGGATGGGCCACTGCACCGAATCCTTGATCCTTGTACGCGGGGAGGAGAGCTGCTAACCGCGGTGCTTTCCGCCCACGACGAGGATCAGTCCCCCGAGGTGCATGCCATGGCCTCCGACGGTGGCATGCTGCGCCTGGCCGCGATGCATCTGGTGACGCACGGTGTCACTCCGCGATCTGCCGCCGTCGTGCCTACGCCGTGGCAGGCCGACGGCGGAGCCCAACGCCCCGCCGACGACTACAACTTCGTCGTCGCGAACCCTCCGTTCAACGCATCGAGCACGCGAAGCACTGCTACCGACTGGCGATATGGGACCCCGCCTCCGTCCAATGACAATTTCGGTTGGCTGCAGTACGTGCTTTCCAGGCTTCGAAGCGGAGGCCGTGCCGCGGTCGTCATGGCCGACAACGCCGCCGCATCGGATCAGCCGAGAGAGCAGGCAAGCCGGAAGGCCATGCTGGAGGATGGTGTGATCGAGTGCCTCATCGCGCTCCCTTCGCACCTTTTCAAGGCGACAGATGTCTCAGCTTGTATCTGGATACTGAGAACGCCGGTGTCAGAGCCCGCCGAAGTGCTGTTTGTGAACGCTCGGCAACTGGGCTCCATGGTGGCCAGGACGCGCCGTGAGCTCGATCAAAGTGAAGTACAGCTCGTGTTGGATCTCTACCGCGCCTTTCGAAGCGGCCAGGACCTGCCAGACATGGCTGCGCTGCCGGGCGACCGGAGTGTGGTGGCCAGGGCGGTCGCCGTCTCTGAAATCCGCCAACAGAATTACTCTCTCAACCCCTTCGACTACGTGAGCGCCAGCAGGCTCACCGCGGCCTCGGGCGACGACGCCGCTGGAGCGCTCAAAGCCCTACGCAGGAGCCAGGACGCTGCCTACGTTGCTGGTGCGGCTACGGAGACTCTCTGGGCGCAGGAGGAGCGGTCACCTGGCGGAATTCGGCTTCAGGTTTCGAAAGGCTGGGAACGTCGGCCGTTGGGTGAGGTGTGCACCGTCCAAGCTGGCCCGTCTCCCTCTCTGCTTAACCCCGCGATGTTCTCTCCTGATGGTGAGGTCCCGGTCGTCTTGCCCAAACACCTACGGGACCGGTACATCCAGCCAACAGATGAGAGCAGAACGTCATCTGTGGTCGCTCGCCGACTAGACCGCTTCGTGCTGCAGAGCGGCGACATCCTCTGCACCCGCACAGGGACGGTCGGTCCCTCGGCCTTGGTCGGCCCCGACCAGGCTGGTTACCTCTTCAGCGGCAATCTGCTGCGTCTACACAAGTTCGCCGCCCACGTCGATCCGCGCTACCTCCTTGCTTTCCTTTCCCTTCCGGACATACGCGCCTGGATCAGGGATCGCTCCGGCATGACCACCGTTGCTTCGCTTAAGACCAGTGCGCTCCGTCAACTCCTGGTACTCCTCCCACCCCTCGAGGAACAGCAGCGAATCGGCGTGCTCCTTCATTCACTAGACCAGCAACTCTCCGCCCTCCGTGATGCCGCAGCCGCCACCGAACATGCGCACAACACCTTGGTCGCCTTCCTCATCGACAAGCCCCTTACGCCTCTCAACCGCGCGGAGGATGACCGATGAGCGCTCTGCCCCCTGCCGTCCGCGTCCCTTGGCTTCTCACCGCAGCCCTGGTCTCCGTTGTTGTCGCCCTTGTTGCCTTCATGCTGAAGCGCCACGTGGGAAAGTCGCCCACCGAAGCTGTCATGGGCGCCGGTGTGGCCTTCGCTGGTTGCCTGACTCTGTGCATTGGAGTGCTGACGGCGGCGGTGATCTCGTGAGAACGGCGTGCTCTGCCCTTGGCCGAGAGCTAAGAGGGTTGTAAAAAGAGCGATCTGTCCAGCCGACGAGGCTGCGACGGACCGGACCTCAGGTTCCGCCGCTGGCCGATGGAGGCAGCGTTTCGGGGCCGGTCCGTAACAACGACGCTGTTGGTTAATCCGGCTCTGCGCGTGGCGTCGGCTCTCAAGACCTGGCTGTGGTCTTGAGAGCCGACGTTGTTGTACGGGGAGGGTGTCGATGTCAATGCAGCTGCAGGATCCGGGGGAGATTCCGGTGGAGACGGTGCGGGTGGCGCGGGCGGCGTTCCCCAAGGGAAGTCTGGCGATCCGAGTCCGGGATGAGCTGGGGGTGCTGTTCACTGATGAGCAGTTCGCCGGCCTGTTCCCGACGCGGGGCAAGCGGGCCTGGTCGCCAGGGCGTCTGGCGATGGTGCTGCAGTTCGTCGAGGGGCTGACAGATCGGCAGTCCGCTGAGGCGGTGCGGGCCCGGATCAACTGGAAGTTCGCCCTGGGGCTGGAGCTGGTTGATCCCGGCTTCGACTTCTCGGTGCTATTGAGATTCCTCCGAGATGCGGAGCAAGTTGACAGAGGGTCAGATGAGACTCATGAGAGGACTAGTGACCATGGCTGCACCCAGAAAATATCCGCTGGAATTGCGTGATCGTGTGGTGCGGATGTATCGCACTTCTGACCCGAGGCCGCAGATCAAGCGGCTGGCCGTCGATCTTGGGGCGCACCCGGAAGCCCTGCGTGGCTGGATCCGGCAGGCCGAGGCGGATGCCGGCGAGCGTGATGACCGGCTGACCACAGACGAGCGGGCCGAGCTCGCGACCCTGCGCATGGAGAACGCCTAGCTCAAGCGGGCCAACGAGGTACTGCGGACGGCCTCGGCGTTTTTCGCGGCGCAACTCGACCCGACCCGGCTCAGGTGACGGCGCTCCTCGATGAGCACCCCCGCCTGGGAGTCGAGTGCGTGCTGCGGGAGCTGCACATTCGCTCCTCCACGTACTACTGCTGGCGTCGGGCCGGGCGTGAACCGTGTGAGCGGCGGCGTCGGGATGCGGAGCTGACCGAGCAGATCCGCACCATTCACGCAGACTCCGGTGGGATCTACGGCTCGCCGCGGGTGCATGCCGTCCTCAAACACGAGGGCGTCCGCGTCGGCCGCAAGCGGGTCGAACGGCTGATGCGCGAGGACGGCCTGGCGGGTGTGAGCCCGCGGCGGAAGAGCGGTTTCACGCGCCGCGACCCAAAGGCCACGCTCGCCCCGGACCTGGTCAACCGGGACTTCGCCGCGTCGGCCCCGAACCGGCTGTGGGTGACCGACCTGACGATGATCCCACTGGCGAGGGGCCGTTATGGCTCTCGGCGATCCGTGATGTGTTCTCCCGCCGCGTGGTGGCGTGGGAGACCTCCGCCCGTGCGGATGCCGACCTGGTCCTGACCACGCTGGAGTACGCACTCGCGTCGCGTGAGGTCGAGCCCGGCGAGCTCATTCATCACGCCGACCACGGCTGTCAGTACACGTCCATCAAGCTCACAACACGGCTTGTGCGGGAGGGGATTGAGGCATCCACGGGGTCTGTGGGGGATTCGTACGACAACGCCCTCGTGGAAAATCTGTGGATGCTGGTCAAGACCGAGGGCCTGCGCGGCCGCACCTTCGCCACACGTGCCAAGGCGAACCTCGCACTCTTCCAGTACATCGACGGCTTCTATAACTCCCGACGCATCCAAGAACGGCTCGGCTTCCTCAGCCCGATCGAGTTCGAGGAGAGCCACTACACCGACCAAGCGACGGCCGAACAAGCGAACCTGAACACCCATCAACCCGTCCCAACCTGCTGATCAGCACCTCTCGCACAGCGGGGGAAGCTCATTTCGGAGCTTAGAGACCATCTGGCGGACGGGGACGCCGGACGTGGTGTGCTTGACGCGATCCTGGCCGCGGCTCAGGAGAAGGAGCTGATCACCGCCGGCGGGAAGATGCGGACCGATTCCACTCATGTGCTTTCGTCGGCAGGTGAGCTGAACTGGCTGGAGCAGGTCGGCGAGATCTTGCGGGCGGCGCTGAACGCAGTGGCCCGCAGCGAGCCGGACTGGCTCAGGGCCCGTGCTCTGCCGGACTGGTTCAGGCATTACGCGACCCGGATCGAGGACTCTCGCTTCCCTAAAGCCCGGGCCAAGCGTGTTGAGGTGGGTCGGCGGATCGGGGCGGACGGCATGTGTCTGCTGGATATGGTCTGGGCGGACGACGCGCCTGCGGCGCTGCGGGCTCTGCCGCAGGTGGAGTTCCTGCGGCAAGTGTGGGTCCAACACTTCCACGTGGTGGAGGGTGGGGTGGAACGACGGGACCCAAAAGACCGCCCGCCAGGTGCAAAACGCCTGGTGTACCCGTATGACTCCGAGGCGCGCAACAGCGTCAAACGCGACACGATGTGGCTCGGCTACAAGGTTCACCTCACCGAGACTTGCGAGCCGGGCATAGTGGATCTGGTCACGAACGTGGCCACCACCCTCGCCACCGTCTCCGATGACCGGATGGCTGCCGCCGTCCATACCGGCCTGGCCGCACGAGGCTTGCTGCCCGATGAGCACTGGGTCGACACCGGCTATGCCAACTCCAGTTCCCTGGCCGCCGCGCGCTGCGAACACGGCGTCGCCCTGCACGGGCCACTGTGGCCGGTGACCGTCGCCCAGGCCCGCGGCGAGGGCGCTACGGACAGGACACATTCACCATCGACGGGGACAAGCAGCACACAGTGGCACTACCGCCATTCGGAAGAACAACTGCCCGTGATCCGGGTCCGGTTCCCGCCCGCTGCCTGCCGCGTCTGCCCCAGACTCCGCGACTGTGTCAGCTCGCCGAAAGCCCAGCGTCAAGGGAGATCACCCTGCGGCCCCGCCACGAGTATGAAGCTCTTCGCCAGGCCAGGAAGCTACAGGCAACCGACGAATGGAAGGGCCGCTACAAGATCCGCGCCGGGGTCGAGGGCACCATCTCCCAAGGAGTGCAAGCCTGCGGCCTGCGCAGATCCCGCTACTGCGGGCTTGCCAAGACCAGCCTCCAGCACCAGCTCACCGGCGCTCCGGTCAACCTCATCGGCATCAACGCCTGGCCCACCGGTACACCTCACGCCCGCACTCGAACCAGCCACCTGGCAGCACTTCGCCCCGCCGCATAACGACGAGGCGAAGTCACCATGGCCTGGATTAACCAACAGTGTCGTAACAACAGACCGGCCCCGGGGCTATCAGAGAGGCGAGAAATGAACTTGTAAGGCGATCTTACGGTTATTTCGTTGCAAGCTGCCGTTGAAGCATTGGCGCTTTCCCGGCGGGGCAACAACGGTGTGTCACCCCTCCGCAGATTCGAGTGCGATTCGACCTACCCGTCCGAATCTACGGCCTTTCCCCCAAGCCACTTGTCACTCAAATTGATAGCGGGCTGAATGACCTCGGGATAGCGGTCAGCGAGGTACTCCTGTTGGACCTCCTCGCCTGTTCGGCGGTCCTTGACGGTCTTCACTCCGGATGCCTTCATTTTCTTCAGCGTGCCGATTAAGTCACCCGACACGAGGGCATTGAATGCCTTGATGGCTTGCGCAGATTGTTGAACGCTGTCCCTACTCACCACTCCACGATTTACGTTGAGCATGGTATTCGTGTAAACGGCCCGAGGGTCTCGCCCGACAAATTCTTTGCTGGCCTCGCCGATCCCCTTGAAGAATAGCTCGGAGATTTTCTCTGGCCATACCTCTGCGATGATTTCATGCGCAACAATCAACCCTGTGGCGCTAGCATGGCATTGCCTTCCTTTAGCGATTAGGCTAACGATGCGCTCTTCGCTGACGGGCCATTTGGGTACCAGGTCCTGCACTTGCTCGGCCGCCAGCCGCCCACTGGTCCACCTCGTCCAGTGGAGGCCTGCTGCCCGGTTGGCGAGGATTTTCAGAGCGGCCGCATATACGTTGGAATTGTTCTGTTTCATCTGCGTGGCCTGTGCGACGAAGTCACCCGCTGTGCGGACGCGGCCGCCGTCGATTGCGGAAAAGGCGTCTGGGGTGAGGTTATATGTAACCTGTGCGACCACTGAAATGCCGGTGTCAATGATGGCGGCAGCACGGTGTTGTCCGTCGATGAGGCAGCCGTGCCGGTCTAGGGCGAAACCTTGATGTGTGGTGAGAAATTGCTTGTTTCGCAGAATGCTCTTGAACTTGTCGACATTTGAGCGCCTCAAGGGGACGCGATTGCATGTCCTCTTTTCCATCCAAGTTGAGCACTTAGCGGGCGTCACTTCGATGGTCTCGGACCATACGTGCAATTTGCTGCTGTCTTCCTCGTTCACGGTTTGCCCTTTGTTGCTGCTGTGTCAATTCCTGGTCGACTCGAGGGTGGCATCGAGGTATCCCTCTTCGTCACGCCTAGACACGCTAGAGGATGAGGGTGTTGAAACCGACCCCAAGCCTGCATTTTGCATGAAACTGAATGCTTATTTTATGATTAAGGGTTTTTATGTGCATTTCTGATCGTTTTCATTGTGAATATGTCAACGATGTTGCTTTGCGTGTGCCTCGCGACTCGGATCCCACCTACGAGTGGCGTGCCTTCTGTCGCGTAGGGAACGTGGTGTTTTTGCCCCAATGAGGAGTCGTTGCCCTTGGTGTTGGCTTGCGTCACGGAGGGGTCTCGCTCTGAAGGGGGGTGTAGCGGGTGGCGGACTAGATGCCTTCTGCGTGCGCTGCCTGGCAGGAGATCGAGCCGCGGAGGTTTCGTGTGGCGCTAGATGGCGGGGCGAGTTCCCAAGTCGAGGCAAGGGTGGGGGCCGCGCGATGCCTCGACAAGATCCCGAAGGCTCGCGCTGTGCGGGCGTCGTCTCGAGCGGCTCTTCTAGTTCACGCCGTACCCCGGGCTTCAAGAGCCTGCGGTGGCTTGGTCTGACTGAGGCGCCGACATTGAAATGTGTGTGCGAAGTCACATTCCGGCGCCTGAGGGTTGAAGTGTCGAGCTCCCTGAAGTGCACACCTCATGAGGCTCGCCCTTGGGGGCTGGCAGATCCCTCCGGCGGCGCGGAACGCGGAGTGTCTGGTGGAGCCCCGCTCGGCAGGCGTACGTTCGACCGAGGGCTGAAGCTCGCCGTCCTGTGCGCCGCGGAGCTGGCCTTGGAGGTCGCGGGGTTTGCTTGAAGGGCCGCTGGCTGGCGCGTGGGTGGTGCGCCATGCACGTTGACTGAAGACTGCGAAGGGCCCCACCGCGAACGGTGGGGCCCTTCGACATCGTGCCCGGTGAGAGCACTGGCGGAGGATACGAGATTCGAACTCGTGAGGGGTTGCCCCCAACACGCTTTCCAAGCGTGCGCCCTAGGCCTCTAGGCGAATCCTCCGCCGCAAACAATACAAGACGTTGGGGAGTGCTCGCGAACATGATCCGGGGGAGGGGGTTCGGCGAGGGGGTCCGATGAGAGGTGGGTCGTTTGTTGGGCGGGGGATCCGCTAATGTGGGGCGCAGCCCCTCACGTGGCGCTATCTGACTGAACTCCCCCAGGGCCGGAAGGCAGCAAGGGTAGGTCGGCTCTGGCGGGTGCGTGGGGGGCGCTTGCGTTTGCGGGTGCCGCCTTCCCCGCTCGTGCGCGGCCGGGAGCTCGGGGCAGCCCGGTTGTCAGTGGGGCCCGATATCGTCGTAAGCGTGTCGTCCCTTGCGCTGTACCGCCGCTACCGCCCCGAGACCTTCGCCGAGGTCATCGGGCAAGAGCACGTGACCGACCCGCTGCAGCAGGCGTTGCGGAACAACCGGGTCAACCATGCGTATCTGTTCAGTGGGCCGCGCGGCTGCGGCAAGACGACGAGCGCGCGGATCCTGGCGCGCTGTTTGAACTGTGAGGAAGGTCCCACTCCGACGCCCTGTGGGACCTGTCAGTCGTGCGAGGACCTGGCGCGCAACGGGCGCGGCTCGATCGATGTGATCGAGATCGACGCCGCCTCGCACGGTGGCGTGGACGACGCCCGCGAGCTGCGGGAGAAGGCGTTCTTCGGGCCGGCCAGCAGCCGCTACAAGATCTACATCATCGACGAGGCGCACATGGTGACCTCGGCGGGCTTCAACGCCCTGCTGAAGGTCGTCGAGGAGCCGCCGGAGCACCTGAAGTTCATCTTCGCGACCACGGAGCCCGAGAAGGTCATCGGGACGATCCGGTCGCGGACGCACCACTATCCCTTCAGGTTGGTGCCGCCGGGGACGTTGCGGGAGTACCTCGCCGAGGTGTGCGGGCGGGAGGAGATCCCGGTCGAGGACGGGGTGCTGCCGCTGGTGGTGCGGGCCGGTGCGGGCTCGGTGCGTGACTCGATGTCGGTGATGGACCAGCTCCTGGCCGGGGCCGGCGCGGACGGTGTGACGTACGCCATGGCGACGTCGCTGCTGGGGTACACCGACGGGTCGCTGCTGGATTCAGTCGTGGAGGCGTTCGCGGCCGGGGACGGGGCGGCGGCCTTCGAGGTCGTCGACCGCGTCATCGAGGGCGGGAACGACCCCCGCCGGTTCGTCTCCGACCTGCTGGAGCGGCTGCGGGACCTGGTGATCCTGGCGGCGGTGCCGGACGCGGCGGAGAAGGGGCTGATCGACGCCCCGGTCGATGTCGTGGAGCGGATGGCGGCGCAGGCGTCGGTGTTCGGGGCGGCGGAGCTGAGCCGGGCCGCGGACCTGGTCAACGCCGGGCTGACGGAGATGCGCGGGGCGACCTCCCCGCGGCTCCAACTGGAGCTGATCTGCGCCCGGGTGCTGCTGCCGGCGGCGTACGACGACGAGCGGTCGGTGCAGGCGCGGCTGGACCGCCTGGAGCGCGGCGCGGGTGCCGGGGCGGCGGCGCTGGCGCTGGGCGGCGGGCTGCCCGCGGGCGGCGCCGGTCCCGGTGGGGCCGTGCTGGAGTCCGGCGGGCCCGCGGTCGGGTATGCGCCGGGGCCCCAGGCGCATCCGCCGATGCCGGCCGGACCGTCCGGACCTGCCGCGGCGCGCGCCGCGGTGCGGGGGGCGACGAGCGGGCAGGGCGCGGGCGGGGACGCGGGGGCCGGTGTTCCGGCTGCGACCGGTGCGCCTGCGGGTCCTGCGGGTCCGGCTGGTCCTGTTGTTTCCGGGAGTCCGGCGGGTTCGGTGGGTCCCGCTGCCTCCGGTGCGGCGCCGGTCGGTCAGTCGGCCGGCCAACCGGTCGGGCAGGACGAGGGCGGCCCGCAGGCCCCGGCGGCACCGGCCGCTGTCCAGGGTGGGGCGGCGCGGCCCGGGGCGTGGCCCAGTGGCACCCGGGGCACGACGGGCGACGGGCCGGCGCCCGGTGCGCGGCAGCCCGGGAGTTGGCCGTCGGCCGCGGCGCCGGGGCAGGGCGGGCAGCCCTCCGCCGCCGCGCCCAGCGCGCCCGCGGCGCCCATGCCGCCCCCCGCGCCCGCGCCCGGTCCCGTCGGCGGGGCTCCCGCGGCGCCGTCCGCCGCGGCGGCGCAGGGGGCCGCGCAGGCCCGGCAGCTCTGGCCGCAGATCCTGGAGGCGGTCAAGGGTCGCCGCCGCTTCACCTGGATCCTGCTGAGCCAGAACGCCCAGGTCTCCGGCTTCGACGGCACGACGCTGCAGGTCGGGTTCCCCAACGCCGGCGCCCGGGACAGCTTCGCCAACGGCGGTAGCGAGGACGTCCTCAAGGACGTGCTCGCCGACACCTTCCAGTTGCGGTGGCGGGTCGAGGCGATCGTCGATCCGTCCGGCGGGGCCAACCCGCCGTCCGGCGGCGCCCGCGGCGGCGGTGGCGGCTTCGGCGGCGGGGCGCCCGGCGGCTACGGCGGTGCGCCCCAGCAGTCGGCGCCGGCCCCGGCCCGGCCGAGCGCCCCGCCGGCCCCCGAGCAGGGGCCCGGAGGCGGCGGCAGCCAGGGCGCCCGGATGGCGCGCGAGGCGGTCGCCCCGTCGCCGTCCACGGGCGGCGGCCAGGGCGGCCCCGCGCCGGAGCCCTCGTACACCCCGCCGGAGCCCCCGTCGATCGAGTACGACATGCCGGCGGAGGACGACGCGGATCTCGTCGACTCCGCGCTCAGCGGCCACGAGTTGATCGTGCGGGAGCTCGGGGCGACGGTCCTGGAGGAGTTCGACAACGAGTGACGCGGGGGCGACGGTGGGCGACGTCGAGGGGCGCTGAGCGGCGCCGGGTGCGCGGCCGCGGCCCGGTGACCGCGCCGCCGTCGCTGCCGTCCCGGGGGCGTACGGGGCACATCAGTGCTCCTCCCTGCGGCGTAGGGCGCCGGGCGCGCGGAACACGTAGGCTCGGGCTACCGCACAATCGTTGTCGTACGGCAGGAGTCATGTCGTGATCCCCGGTGGTCAGCCCAATATGCAGCAGCTGCTCCAGCAGGCCCAGAAGATGCAGGAGGATCTCGCGGCCGCCCAGCAGGAGCTGGCGGAGACGCCCGTGGAGGGTTCCGCGGGGGGTGGCCTGGTCAAGGCGACGGTGACCGGCTCCGGCGAGCTCAAGGGGCTGGTGATCGACCCCAAGGCGGTCGACACCGACTCCGCGGAGGACACCGCCGAGACCCTCGCCGACCTCGTTCTCGCCGCGGTCCGCGACGCCAACGCCACCGCACAGAAGCTCCAGCAGCAGAAGCTGGGCCCGCTGGCCCAGGCGCTGGGCGGCGGCGGTGGCATCCCCGGCCTCCCGTTCTGAGGGACCCGAGGGGCCTCCCCTTCTGGGGAGTAGCCAACTAGCGTACGCAGCACGGCAGAAGAGAGAGAAGGCGTTCCGTGTATGAGGGCGTGGTCCAGGACCTGATCGACGAGTTGGGCAGGCTGCCCGGCGTCGGTCCCAAGAGCGCGCAGCGGATCGCCTTCCACATCCTTCAGGCCGAGCCGACCGATGTCCGCCGGCTCGCGAACGCGCTGATGGAGGTCAAGGCCAAGGTCCGGTTCTGCACCGTGTGCGGCAATGTCGCGCAGGAGGAGCAGTGCCGGGTCTGCCTGGACCCGCGGCGCGATCCGGCGGTCATCTGCGTAGTGGAGGAGCCCAAGGACGTCGTGGCGATCGAGCGGACCCGGGAGTTCCGCGGCTGCTATCACGTGCTCGGTGGGGCGATCAGCCCGATCGAGGGCGTCGGCCCCGACGACCTGCGGATACGGGAACTCCTGGCCCGGCTCGCGGACGGCACCGTCACCGAGCTGATCCTGGCCACCGACCCGAATCTGGAGGGCGAGGCCACGGCCACGTATCTGGCCCGCATGGTCAAGCCGATGGGCCTCAAGGTGACGCGACTGGCCAGTGGGCTGCCGGTCGGAGGCGATCTGGAGTATGCCGACGAGGTCACGCTCGGGCGGGCCTTCGAAGGGAGGAGACTTCTCGATGTCTGACGCCACGCTGCACGACACGACACAGAACCCGGACGACTTCGCCGTTTCGATCTCCGACTCGATCGAGAGCTTCATCGTCGCGGTGACCGAGGTCGCCAAGGGCGACGAGCCGGACAGCGCGGTGCCCTTCCTGCTGCTGGAGGTCTCCCAACTGCTGCTCGCGGGCGGCCGGCTCGGCGCCCACGAGGACATCGTTCCCGACGAGCGTTACGAACCGGACACCGGCCCGGAGGCGGACGTGGACGAGCTGCGCGAGCGGTTCGCGCAGCTCCTCGACCCGGTGGACGTCTACTCCGAGGTCTTCGACCCGTACGTGCCGCGCAGCGAGCCGGTGGCCTGCCGGATCTCCGACGACCTCGCCGACATCATCACCGACCTGCGGCACGGGCTGGCGCACTACCGGGCGGGCCGGGTCTCCGAGGCCCTGTGGTGGTGGCAGTTCTCCTACCTCTCCAACTGGGGGCCGACCGCCTCCGCCGCCCTCCGGGCGCTGCAGTCGCTGGTCGCCCACGTCCGCCTGGACCAGCCGTTGGACGCGCTGGACGGCCTGGACACCGACACCGGCGTCGCCGGCGACGAGGAGCGGCTGGCCGAGGAGGCCGGCAGGGTCATGGCCGCGGAGATCGCCGGCCCGTTGGGGCTGCGCGGGGTGTGACCCCCGGGGCACGGGCCGTTCCGGCGGTGTGAACTGGGTTACGTTTCCGTGTGCCGGTGGGCGGAACGGGAAGGTGCTCGCCGAGCCGGTGCGACGGAGCACCGCGCTGGACCGGAGAGGGACACGGTGTTCACGGACCGCGTTCGGCACGCTCATCGGCCGCCGCCACCGGCGTCGGCACGAGGGCGAGTTGATCATCACGCGGGTTCGGTGTCTCACGATGCGGTAGTAGCGGGGCGGTTTCCGCCCGCTCGTTAGACTGAGCCGACCGCAGTACCCCCGTATCAGGGGGTCCGGGAGGGATCCCCTCCCGCTCAAGACAGTTGCGAGGAGCGCACGTGGGCCTTGTCGTGCAGAAGTACGGCGGCTCATCCGTTGCGGATGCCGAGGGCATCAAGCGCGTTGCCAAGCGAATCGTTGAGGCCAAGAAGAACGGCAACCAGGTTGTCGTGGTGGTCTCGGCGATGGGCGACACGACGGACGAGCTGATCGATCTCGCTCAGGAAGTGTCCCCGATCCCGTCGGGGCGCGAGTTCGACATGCTGCTGACCGCCGGAGAGCGGATCTCCATGGCCCTGCTGGCGATGGCGATCAAAAACCTCGGCCACGAGGCGCAGTCCTTCACCGGCAGCCAGGCCGGCGTGATCACCGACTCCGTGCACAACAAGGCACGGATCATCGACGTCACGCCGGGCCGCATCCAGGCGTCCATCGACGAGGGCAACATCGCCATCGTCGCCGGCTTCCAGGGCGTGTCCCAGGACAAGAAGGACATCACGACGCTGGGACGCGGCGGTTCGGACACCACCGCGGTGGCGCTGGCCGCCGCGCTGAACGCCGACGTCTGCGAGATCTACACCGACGTCGACGGCGTCTTCACCGCCGACCCCCGGGTCGTGAAGAAGGCCCGGAAGATCGACTGGATCTCCTTCGAGGACATGCTGGAGCTGGCCAGCTCCGGCTCCAAGGTGCTGCTGCACCGCTGCGTCGAGTACGCACGCCGTTACAACATCCCGATCCATGTCCGCTCGTCCTTCTCGGGGCTGCAGGGCACGTGGGTCAGCAACGAACCGCAAGGGGACCAGCCGATGGAGCAGGCAATCATCTCGGGCGTCGCGCACGACACCTCCGAGGCGAAGGTCACGGTCGTCGGGGTTCCGGACAAGCCGGGCGAGGCCGCGCGGATCTTCCGTGCCATCGCCGACTCCGAGGTCAACATCGACATGGTCGTCCAGAACGTGTCGGCGGCCTCCACCGGCCTGACGGACATCTCCTTCACGCTGCCGAAGGCCGAGGGCCGCAAGGCCGTTGCGGCGCTGGAGAAGACCCGGGCCGCGGTCGGCTTCGACTCGCTCCGCTACGACGACCAGATCGCCAAGATCTCGCTGGTCGGCGCGGGTATGAAGACCAATCCCGGCGTCACCGCCGCGTTCTTCGAGGCGCTGTCCAACGCGGGCGTGAACATCGAGCTCATCTCGACCTCCGAGATTCGCATCTCGGTCGTCACCCGGGCCGACGACGTCAACGAGGCCGTCCAGGCCGTGCACAGCGCCTTCGGACTCGACAGCGAGAGCGACGAGGCGATCGTCTACGGCGGCACCGGGCGATGATCCCGGCCGAGGCGGGCCGTCCGTCCCTCGCCGACACGGCGGGGACGGGGGCCCGCCCGGCCGCCAAGCCGCATCTCGCGATCGTCGGCGCCACCGGGGCCGTCGGCCGGGTCCTGCTCGGGATCCTCTCCGAGCGGGCCGACGTCTGGGGTGAGATCCGGCTGATCGACTCCTCCCGTTCGGCCGGCCGCGGGCTGACCGTGCGGGGCGAGGAGATCGAGGTCGTCGAGCTGAGCGAGGACGCCTTCGACGGCATCGACGTCGCGATGTTCGACGTGCCGGACGAGACCGCCGCGCAGTGGGCGCCGGTCGCAGTGTCCAAGGGCGCGGTGGTGGTGGACAATTCGGGCGCGTTCCGGGGGGATCCGGACGTGCCCCTGGTCGTGCCCGAGGTCAACGGGTGCGCGGCGCGGATCCGGCCGCGCGGGATCATCGCCAATCCGCACTGCACCACGCTGTCGATGATCGTCGTGCTCGGTGCGCTGCACGCCGCCTACGGGCTGAGCGAGTTGGTCGTCTCCTCGTACCAGGCGGCGTCCGGCGCCGGGCGGGCCGGCACCGAGACGCTGCGGGCGCAGCTCGCGATGGTGTCCGGCGAGGAACTGGGCGCCGCGCCGGGCGATGTGCGGCGGGCGGTCGGTGACGCCCTCGGGCCGTTTCCGGCGCCGCTCGCCCTCAACGTCGTGCCGTGGGCGGGCTCGCTCCAGGAGGACGGCTGGTCCTCTGAGGAACTGACGATCCGCGAGGAGTCCCGGAAGGTGCTCGGGCTGCCGGAGTTGCCGGTCACCGCGACCTGCGTGCGCGTCCCGGTGGTCACCGGGCACTCGATGGCGGTGCACGCGCGCTTCGAGAAGGAGGTCACGGTCGCCGGGGCGCACGAGATCCTGGCGGTCGCCCCCGGGGTCGTGCTCTGCGACGACCCGGCCGAGGGCGAGTACCCGACCCCGTCGGACGTGGCGGGGACGGACCCCACCTGGGTGGGGCGGGTGCGGCGGGCGCTGGACGATCCGCGGGCGCTGGAGCTGTTCGTGTGCGGGGACAACCTGCGCAAGGGGGCGGCGCTGAACGCGGCGCAGATCGGGGAGTTGGTAGTGGGGGATACCGGGGCGTAAGGGGTGTAGCGGGCTCCGGGAGCGGGTGGCGTTGGTCACGGCGTGCGCTTCGGGAGCGCTGAACTGCGGGCCGGGACCGGCTCTTTGCTGTTTGCGTTTTGCGATGTGTGGGGCGTGATGGGTGGTTTGCTGGCTCGGATTGAGGTTTGTGGGTTTTGTTTGGGAAGTCGGGATTTGGGTGGCGGCGATAAGGGGTGTTTTGGGGACGGTGCGGGCCGGTTTCCGTTGCGGGGGCGGCAGTTGGTGGGAGTGGCTGCGGCGGGGCGGGGGCCTGCGACATAATTTGTAGGCCGTGTGAAGATTTGGTGTATGGAGTGCTGGTACGGACCACTTGATCTGGGCTGATGTTCTGTTCGATCATTCGCATCCCGTGACGCTGCAACCGGTGGGCCGGTGGGTGGCGTCTCTCCGGATCGCCCCCTTGGGTGGCCCGTGGTGTGCGCGGGCCGCTTTCGGGGCCCTGGGGTGGCGGGACGATTGCGACAGGGCGGTCGTATCAGGGCAATTGGGGCGTTTGGAAGAGTTGGTGCGCATGAGGGCATTTGACGCGTCGCCACAAGCGGGGCCTTGCGCGTACAACCCTTTTGGGGGGAAGCGTGTCCAACAAGCGTGGCAGAGGTACTCGGATTCACCATCGCCCCGGTGGCAGGGGCAGGCGCGGCAGTGCGCCCCCAGCGCCCACGGGTGCCCGGGGGGATGCCGGTGATCGCCCCCTGGTCCGCCGCGCGTCCCGCGCAGCTGTCGACACAGCGTGGGGACACTGACGACGCGATGGCAGCCGGCACCACAGTCGACCACCTCACCGAGACCTATCGCGCGCACTACCGCTCACTTCTCGGCCTGGCCGCACTGCTGCTCGACGACACCGCCTCCTGCGAGGACGTCGTGCAGGAGGCGTTCATCCGCGTGCACTCCGCCCGCAACCGGGTGCGCGACCCCGAGAAGACGCTGGCGTACCTGCGGCAGACGGTCGTCAACCTCTCGCGCTCCGCGCTGCGCCGCCGGATCCTCGGGCTGAAGCTGCTCTCCAAGCCGATGCCCGACATGGCGAGCGCCGAGGAAGGCGCGTACGACCTGCTGGAACGGGACCAATTGATCAAGGCGATGCGCGGCTTGCAGCGCCGCCAGCGCGAGGTGCTGGTGCTCCGCTACTTCGCGGACATGACGGAGGCTCAGGTCGCCGAGACGCTGGGGATATCGCTCGGCTCCGTGAAGGCGTACGGCTCGCGGGGAATCGCGGCGCTCCGCGTCGCCATGGAGGCTCCGGCGTGAGTGCGGCAGGTCCCAACAGCGGGAACGGCGGGCGTGACTGGGGGAACGAGACCGGTCGGGGGGCCGGCGGCACGGCGTACGACGGTGGTCGGGGCGCGGACGGCGGTAGTGGCGTGAGCGACCGCGGTGACGCGGGTGATCACGGTGGCGCCGATGAGTGCGGTGGCGCGGGTGAGCGCGAGGCGAACGGCCGGAGTGCGGGCGATCGGGACGCGTCCGGGGATGCCGGCTTCGGCGGCGAGGACGAGCTGAGACGGCTGCTGCGGTCCAGCGTCGCCGACCTGGAGCCCACGCCGGACGCGTTGGAGCAACTGCGGCGGGCGGTGCCGGCCCGACGCCAGCGACGGCGGCACGTCATGGTGGGCGCGGCCGCGGCGCTGCTGCTCGGTGGCACGGCGGTCCCGGCGATGGTGCACGTCGCCAACTTCAGCGACGACCCCGGCGACCGCCCGGCCAACGCCGCCAGCAGCCGGGACGTCACCCACGACACCGGCGGCGCGCGCGGCGAGGGCCCCACACGGACCAGCACCCGGCCGATCGGCGGGAACGACGCGACACCGGGCCCGGAACGACCGTCCGGCAAGGCCGACAAGGGCGCCGAGCAGACCGGCACGGGCCTCGGCGTCGGCGACGACACGCCCTCGCCCGACGCGACCATGGACGTCACCTCGCCGGTCTGCGGACGCGAACAGCTCGGCAAGGGGACCGGGACGGTCGGCGCGGCCGACTCGACGGGCCGGGTCTACGGCGCCTTCCGGCTGGTGAACACCTCCAACACCGCCTGCACCGTGCAGGGCGGCGGGACCGTGGACCTCACCCCGCAGGGCTCCACCAAGGCCGACAAGGTCCATGTCGTCGACCACACGTCGGGCGACGAGGCCACCGGCCTGCCGGACCCGGCGACCACCCCCGACCAACTGGTGCTCAAGCCGGGGCAGGCGTACGAGGTCAAGTTCGCCTGGATCCCGGCGGCCGGCGGCGGCAAGACCGGGTGCACCAGCCCGGGCCCGTCGCCGACCCCCGATCCGTCCAAGGCACCGGGGGCCTCGCCGGCCGCCGTGGCGACGACGGGCGACGGCGGCGGCACCGCGGGCCAGGCCGGCGGCGGCGAGGGGACCCCGAACGGTGGGGCGGCGGCCGGTGGGGTGCTCCTCACCCACACCCCGGAGGCGGGCGAGCCCGTGGCGGCCGACGCCAAGATCCCGGATGCGTGCGCCGGCACGGTGTACCGGACGGCACCGGTGGCGGCGCCGTAGGGGCGGTGGTGACGCCTTGGGCACGGTCGGCCGTGGCCGGTGCGGCCGGAGTCCGTACCGCGGTCCGGGCCGTCGCTGTCGGCACCCCTCGCCGGGGCAACCGGCCGGGTCCCGGGGGCCGGGCGGCGGCGGGGAGGGGGCGGTGCGGCTGTTCCGGGCGGGCCCCGTACCGTTGATGGGGTGTACCGGTTCCTGCTGACCCCGCGGTGGTGGGGAATCAACGTCTTCGCCGTACTGGCGATCCCCTTCTGCATCTTCATGGGGAGCTGGCAACTGAGCCGCTTCGACGACCGGGTCGCCTCGCACCAGCAGCAGGAGAACCGGTCCGCCGACGCCAAGGCCGCGGCGCCCCGGCCCCTGCAGGGCCTGCTGCCGGTCGACCAGGTCACCTCCGGCCGTCAGGCGAGCGCCCGCGGCCGCTACGACGCCGAGCACCAACTCCTCGTGCCGGGCCGCACCTTGCAGGGCAAGCACGGCGACCGGCAGGGCTTCTACGTCCTGACCCTGCTGCGCACGGACGACGGCAAGGCGCTGCCGGTCGTGCGCGGCTGGCTGCCCGGCGACGCCAACTCCACGGCCGACGCGGCGAAGGCGCCCGCGCCGCCCAAGGGCGAGGTCACGGTGGTCGGCGCGCTCCAGGCGTCCGAGAACCAGGGCACCGCCGGCGTCCAGGCGGGCGGCGGCCTGCCGAAGGGGCAGCTCGGCATGATCAGCGCGGCCTCGCTGGTCAACATCGTGCCGTACGGCGTCTACGACGCCTGGATCACGCTCACCGACCCGCCCGCCCCGCTGCACGCCGTCCCGCCGGCCGCCGCGGAGGGCAGCGGCCTGGACATGAAGGCGTTCCAGAACCTCGGCTACACCGGCGAGTGGTTCGTCTTCGCGGGCTTCGTGCTCTTCATGTGGTTCCGCCTGGTCCGCCGCGAGGCCGAGGCCGCCAGGGACGCGGCACTGGGCATCGTCCCGGAGGAGCCGGGCGGCCCGGGCGGCCCGAGCGGTCCTGGTGGCCCGCGTGACGGTGAGGCGGCCGAGGGGACGGAGAGCCCGGAGGAGACGCGGGAGCCTCAAGGGGCGTAGCGGGCGGTAGGCGCGGGGCGTGAGCGCGTGGTGAGGCGGAGGCGGGGGCCGGTGGGGGAGCCGGGGAGTGACGGCCGCGAGGGGCTCTCCCCCTCCCCCTCCCCCCGCCCCACCCACCCCCACCTCGCCGCATCGTCGCTAGTCGGTCCGGGCTCCCGTCTTCAGGTGGCGGCGGGCGAAGTCGAGTTCCAGGCTGACCTGCTTGATGCGCTCCTCCACCACGAGGGAGCCGTGGCCGGCGTCGTAGCGGTAGACCTCGTGCGGGTGGCCGCGCTCCTCCAGGCGCTGGACGTAGTTCTCCACCTGCCGGATCGGGCAGCGGGGGTCGTTGACGCCGGCGGAGATGTAGACGGGGGCCCGCACCGCGTCGACGTACGTCAGCGGGGAGGACGCCTCGAAGCGCTCGGGGACCTCCTCCGGGGTCCCGCCCAGGAGGGTGCGGTCCATGGCCTTGAGGGCTTCCATCTCGTCGTGGTACGCGGTGACGTAGTCGGCCACCGGGACGGCGGCCAGCCCCAGCGCCCAGGCGTCCGGCTGGGTCCCCATGCCCAGCAGCGTCAGATAGCCGCCCCAGGAGCCGCCGGCGAGCACCAGCCGCTCGGGGTCGGCGAGGCCGGAGGAGACGGCCCACTCGCGCACCGCGGCGATGTCCTCCAACTCGATCAGTCCGACGCGGTGCTTGAGCGCGTCCGTCCAGGCCCGGCCGTAGCCGGTCGAGCCGCGGTAGTTGACGCGGACGACCGCGAAGCCGTGGTCCACCCAGGCCGCCGGTGACGACGCGAAGGCGTCACTGTCGTGCCAGGTCGGGCCGCCGTGGATGTCGAAGACGGTGGGGAACGGGCCCGCGCCGGGCGGCTGTTGGACCAGGGCGTGGATGCGGCCGCCGGGGCCGTCCACCCAGGCGTCGGTCACCGGGACCGAGCCGGGGGCCTTCGGGCCGGGCGGGTCCAGGACCACCGTGCCGTTCGTCGACCGCACCTCCGGGGGCTGGGCGGCGGACGACCACAGGAACTCCACCGTCCCGTCGGGGCGGGCGGTGGCGCCCGAGACCGTGCCGGCGGGGGTGTCGACGCGACTCAGGGGGGCGCCCGGGGCGCCGGCCAGGGCGTAGCGCCACAGTTCGCTGCGGGCCTGGTACTCGTGCTCCACCAGGAGGGCCGAGCCGTCCGCGTACCAGTCCGCGCCCACGTCGCCGGGCAGGTCGATCTCCAGCGGGGTCTCCACGCCCGTCAGCGGGTCCCAGAGCATCGGCTCCCAGCGGCCCCGCCGCTGGTGCCCCACCAGCAGCCGGCTGTCGCCGTCCACGGGGGCGAAACCCATGACCGACAGGCCCAGTTCCTCGGTGCCGCCGTGCGTGTCGTCGAGCTCGGCGACCGTCGAGCCGTCCGGCCGGACGATCCGGATGGCGGAGTGCATCGCGTCGCCGTGCTCGGTGTGCTCGATGGCGATCAGCGAGCCGTCGTGGGAGAGGTCCCCGACGCCCGCCGACTCGCGGTGGCGGTAGATCTCCACGGGCTGCTCCCCGGGCCGCACGACGTGGATCGTCGAGCCGTCCTCGTCCGTGGAGCGGCCGATGACCGCCGCGCCGTCGCGGTGCAGTGCCAGGCCGCCCGGGTAGGAGGCGGCGAGCCCGGGGGCGGCGGGCTCGTCGGGGCCGCCGGCGAAGGGCTGCCGCATCCAGACGCCGAACTCGTCCCCGTACGACGGCAAGTCTGGAACGGAGGAACTCATGCCGTCGTCGAACCACCAGATCCACTCACCATCGTGTGAGAGAACCCCGTCCGTGGTGCCGTCCGGCCGGTCCGTGACCTGCCGCTGGTGACCGGACTTCCGGTCCCAGGTGTAGAGCTCGAAGGTGCCGGTGGCGTTCGAGACGAACAACGAACGGTCGGGGGCGTACTCCGCCCAGTCGGGCAGGGAGACGCGCGGTGCGCGGAACCGCTTCTCCCAGGTGGGCATGGCCTCAGCGTCAGTCATGCCCTCCATCAAACCCGATGTGCCGGACCTGGTGCACGGCCCTACTCCAGACTTCGAAATCCATTCGAATTCGGGGCCAAGATTTCTTTGTTCGGGATCGAGTTCGAGGTAAAATCGAAGACAATGCATAACAAGGTTCGAGTAGTGGGCTGCGGTCGGCAGTCGGTAACCCGTACGGAAGACGAGAACTCCCTTTCCATCAGCGCCCAGAGGCGCGATCTCCAATACTGGGCCGATACGCCCGGACAGAACCGCATCGTTATCGGGTGGGGTCTCGACACGAACACCTCCGGAACAACCAACCCTTTCAAGCGGGAACAGCTCGGCCCGTGGCTGACTGACCGCATGGACGAGTGGGATGTCCTGGCATTCCCGCGAATTGACCGGATCTCTCGCAAGGTCCGTTACTTCTCCGAACTTCTCGACTGGGTTGAGGACAACGGAAAGCACATCGTCACCGTCGACGGAAGCTTGAACACTCAGGCGGCCGGTGGCAGTGCCGTCGCCAAGGTGCTGTCCGTTCTTGCCGAAGAAGAACACCGGAAGATCCAGAAGAATGTCACCAACGGAATGCAGACCCTGCGCGAGCTGGGGCGCTTCACTGGTGGACCGCAGCCGTTCGGCTATCGCTCCATCGATTCCGGTGACGAACATCGGATCCTTACCCCTGATGCCGTGTACGCGGAACTCCTCCAGGAAATCGCGAAGCGCATACGCCAGGGCGATTCCACGTACGCGATCGCCGAGGACTTCAACCGACGCCACATAATGACGTGGTCGGATCACCTTCGCGCAATTAAGGGGAAGCCGGTGAAGGGGATTCTATGGAAGCCCGCTACCGTCTCGCGCGTTATTCAGAACCCTGTGTGCGTCGGCTACCAGACCTACAACGGCGAGATCTGGGAGACCGAGGAGGGCGAACCGAGCGTCATTGCGGACAGGGCGATTCTGAAGCTCGGCGAATGGGAGGCGGCGAACAAGGCACTCGCTTCCCGTACGCGACTGAAGAAAGTCCGGCGCAGGGACACGGCATGCCTCCTCACAGGAATAGCCATCTGCGGGAACTGCGGTAGCCGCATGGTGTGCCACCACACGACCAAGACCCTGAAGAACGGCGAGACCAAGACGTACAAGGACTACCGGTGCACATCGCGGAACCGGTCCGTCGACTGCCCGGCGCTCGCCAACGTTCCTGAAGCTGAGCTCGAAGCCGTCTTCGCCGACGCCCTCATGGACGCGATCGGCCATGCTCCGGAGATGGTCAAGATGGTGGACCCCGGCGAGGACCACACGGCAGAGCTGGAGCAGAAGCGCCAGCGGCTGAACAAACTGGAGAGCGACTACACCGAGGGCAAGTACGACACCGAAGCCAAGGAGCAGTCGTACTGGCGCACGCTGGAGAACCTCACGAAGAAGATCGCCGAACTCGAAGCACGTCCCGTGCGCCCCCGTACGGTCGCGTTCCAGCCCACGGGCCGGACATGGGCCGACAAGTGGACAGCCATGGGAACGCAGGATCGGCGTGACTTCCTGAGTGAGCGGAACGTCAGGGTCATCGTGTGGCGGGATCCGATGCCGGGCGTGAAGCGTGGGGCGGTCGTCCACTTCGGCAACCTGAAGGAGTTCGCTATCGCCGGTGGAGTGGACGGCGCCGAACTCTCCGACTGGGGCGAGACCGGTTGGAACGTCCCCGACCACTGGATGGACCCCGTACCACTGATGGACACGGAGCAGCGGGCGACGATCGTCGACACGTACGGCACGGCCGCACTCCCGAAGACCCTCGTCAAGGTGAGGGCCAAGACACGGGAGACCTTCCCCGAGGCGGCTTCCGTCTTCGTCTCCACACTGTCCACCGCCGCGTGACCACAGACGGGCGCTGAGCGCCCTTCCGGCCCCTGGCCCAGGCTTCCCTGGGTCGGGGGCTCTTTGCGTTTCAGGGCCAGCTCTGTGGCCTCCTGCTCACCCTTCCCCGGAGCGGAGCGGACCGCCCCCTGTACGATGCATGCCAGGTCGCCGCCGTCGCTCCCGACTGCACGAGACCGAGTCCGGGCCCGAAGCCCAGGGCGCCACCTGTGAAGAGAGACCGTGCCGACCGAGGCCGGTCCACCCCCGCGAAGAAGGGAGACACATGTCCCGCCGCCCGGCGGGGGTCACTGGCGCATGCTGCGCCGCACAGGAAGGAGCCACGCTCAGTGGCTATCAGCTTCGGCCCTGGCCGCCCGTGGGGCGGCGTCTCCCAGCACGAGTACCGGCGCATGGCGCAGGACCCTGGGCACCCGCTTGCCTACCGCGTCCACTTCGCCGCCATCGGGTGGGCCGACCGGCAGGGGCACGCCCCGTTCGAGCCCGGCCGACTGGCCGCATTGCTCGGCAAGGATGGTCAGCGCCTATCCGACCAGAGCACGCGTAACGCAGTAGCGAGGGCCAAGGATCTCCGCCTCGTCTCGCCCCGCTCCGGGGCGGCCTGCCTGGTGCTCCCACCTCACCTGTTTCAGAAGGCCAAGGGTGCGCCCGTGCCATGTCGCGTCCACCAGGACCGCACACCGTGCGTGTAGTCAGAGCACGTCTGGCGTGTGCAGGTATACGCCTTGACCTGCGGATACGTTCACGTCCTCTCTTATCTCTTTTGGAGTAAGTGCAGTGCGGCCCCGCAGGGGCCGACATCAGGAAGACCTTGGTCAACGGCAAGGACAAGCCGGGCGCGACAGCGCCCCACTTACGTAAGTCGCAACGGCGGAAGAGTCGGCAAGAGGGGGGCGGCCATCCGGCCGCCACAGAGCGAAGACGCTTCGACAATGCAGCCCCGTAGGGGCCGACATCTGGAAGTTCAGGAAGCCAGTCAGGTGGGCGCTAACGCGCCCCCGTAGCACGAAGCTCCTTCGGGCTTACAGCAAGGGGAGTGGGCCGCTTACGCGGCCACAGAGCGAAGCCACTTACGACAAGCCTCAAGAGGCTTCATTCCTGTGCAGGCTCCGAGTGCCGGCCAAGCTAGGCGCAGCGCTCCCACCTGCTACTTCTTCGCCGCTGCCTACGATCGTCGCCGCCCTGGCGAGGTCTGGAACCGTGGCAGGATCTGAGCGGCCAAGACGTGGCGGTCGGCGCTTTTCCGCTCCGGGGGTCATACCCCCACCCCTTCGCCATCGCCTCGTACGTCTCGGCTGTCCGCTTCGCCGTCGCCTCCACCTTGGACAGCGCCAAGATCTTGCCCTTCCGTTCGCCATTGCAGACTCCGCCTTGTTGCGTGGCAAGCGAACGGCTGTACGGCTCTGTACGCGGCCGACAGGCCGCACCCCTCCGACGGTGACGAGGTCAGTGCGGCAGGCCGTCAGGCAGGCGCACGGCGCCTCGTCGTGGCTGACAGTCAGGGCAGAGGGCAAGCCCAAGCAGGGCGCGACAGCGCCCACTTTCGAAGGCGCTGAGCACGAGCACCAGGACCACGGGGAAGGCGTCTCGTAAACCATCGATATCGGGACGACCAGCCTGACTTCGGGCGGTGTCCGTTTCGCCCCCACTCTCGCGTCCCGATACCCGTCCCGAAACATCTGCCTCACGATTGACTTTCGGGACACGTTTATGGGACGTTCTCGATCATGACCACGAACCACCCGGCCGATCAGGTCGAGCGTCACCCCTGCCCGAAGTGCGATGCCCCCGCTGGTAGTCCCTGCCGTACGGCCACGGGCAAGGTGGCAGCGAACTACCACACCGGCCGCTTCGCCCTGGTGCCCGCGCTCAAGGCGGAACTGACCGTGAAGACTCCGGCCGACCGCAATCCCGGCAAGCCGTGGACCGAGGGCAAGCCCGCACGCGTCGCAGAGGCAACGCCAGGCGCAGCGATACGGATCGGCTACGCCCGTTGCTCCACGGTCGGGCAGGAACTCCAGAGCCAGTTGGACATGTTGGCCCGTGCCGACTGCAACCGTGTCTTCTCCGAGAAGATCAGTACCCGTGTGAAGGAACGGCCGGAACTAGAGAAGGCGTTGGCCCTGGCGCGGGACATCAAGACAGCCGCCCCGAACCAACCGGTGATCCTCACGGTGGTGGAGATGAAGCGCCTTGCCCGCAGCGCGGCGGAACTCATGACGTTGTCCTCCACGCTGCAAGCGGACGGCATCCAACTGGAGCTTCTCTCCGGCCCGTTGCAGGGGGTGTATGACCCGAACGGGGCGGGTGCCATCGTGTTCGCCGTCCTGGCCGTGAGCGCAGAGGTGGAGCGGGAAGGCATCCGGGAGAAGACGTTGGAAGGGCTGGACGCTGCGGCCCGTAAGGGCAACGTCGGTGGGCGTCCGTCCGTCGTGGACGACGACAAGCTAGCCGTAGCCCGTGCCAGGCACGCGAAGGGAGAGAGCATTACGGCCATCGCCAAGGCTCTGGGGATCGGCCGTGCAACTTTGTACCGCCACCTGGGAGAGAGCGCCTGAGGCAGGCGCACAGAGGCTCAGTCAGGCACTCACCTCGGAGTGCACCGGGACGGGTGGCCGCACACCGGTGAGGGCTTCTGTGCGGGCGACAAGCCGGGGTGCAAGGTCGGGGTACCAGCCACGGGCTACGGCTTGCAACATCTCGGCCAGCGCCGCGAGTTCCCCGATTCGGCCGGCCGGAGTGTCGAGGGTTGACGCGAACTCCTCCCGGATGCGGGCGGCTACCTCCGGTACGAGCAGGCTATTGGCGTGGAGGAGTCCGGCGTCATAGCCGAACGGCACCCGGCCCCACCGCTCCCAGTCCAGCAGGGCGAGGGGCACAGCCGTGAGGTTGCCCCAGTGCAGGTCACCGTGACCGGTCACCCGCTCCACCTTGGTGGGGGCCGGGATGCCGAGGAACTGAGGGAAGGCCCGTTCGATCCACCCATTCCGAACGGTGGTCTTCACTCCCTCCACGTCAGCGAGCAGGGCAAGGGCCCTGCGGAGGTCCGCCCACCACTCGTCAGGCAACCCCGGGTCGTGGTCGATGTCGGCCCGGTCCGGGGACACGACGGGTTGCATCACGTAGTCCAGGACTTCCGCCTCGAAGGCCCACTCGCCGTCAGTCCAGTCGTGCACCCCGTGCAGGCGCGGGCGGGGGACGCTGTCAGGTACCAGCTCAGAGGCACCAACGATGCCTTCTCCCCGCTTCCTGCCCGCGTTCCTCGCGGCCGTCCGGCTAACCCGTAGCCACCGGTCCCCCGCTCGACGCCCGAGGGTGACACCGAGGAAGCCCCATGCCAGCGGCCCCGTGCACCTGAGCCCCAGTGTCTTGGCCGCCCGGTCATGAGCGGCCTCCATCAGGGCCTGTACCTCCTCATTCACCGGCGAGTTCATCTGTCACCTTCCTGAGTTCCTGGGCTGTCAGCGGCGCAGCCAGAGCCTTGGCCGCATCGTCCCAGTGCTCGCGCGTGCTCGCGGAAGTCAGGACGACATCGAGGCCGGGGCATGAGCCAGCGGCCAGCAGGGCAGCGGCTGCGGCCGACAGGCCGGGGCGGATGAGGTTCACCAGTTCGGGTGCCATGGCACCGAGGAGTTCGCCCCCGTGGAGGGGAGCGGAGCCGAAGGTGATCAGCCCCGCATCCTTCGCCTGCACCAGCGGACCGCCGCCGTTCAGGGCCTTTGTGATTGGGGCATCCATGATCAGGCTGACGGGCATCTGCAACCCCGTGAAGTGATGCTCGGAGGAACCCGCCGCCTGTCGGGCGAGCACGAGCAACTCGGGAACGCTGAAGGCTCCGGAAGTCAGGCCCGACCATGTGGCGACGCCGTACCCACCGATCCTGCCCGCATGGGCGAAGCCTTCCAGCACCGCGAAGGCTTCCCGCACCCGCCAGAGGAGAGCGGCATGGTCAAGGCCGTGCCCGTGATGCTCAGGGTTGTGCACGAACACCAGGTCCACGCGACCGAGCGCGGCCAACGAACGCTCCGTCTGCCAGCGGACAAAGCCGGACTGGAGACTGTGCCGGGCGAACGCCTCTTTCCGAGGGAGCACGCCCGCATCCAGAGCGGCACAGCCCTGGTCACCTGTGAAGAATCCCGTCTTGGTGGCTACCCGAACGGTCGGGTGCTCCCTCAAGACAGGGTGCAACTCCTCGTGTGCCTGTCCGTGTGCGTAGTTGGGGGCTGTGTCCACCCATGGGCTGCCAGCAGCCAGGGCGGTGCGTGCCGCCCGGCTGACGGCACGCACGCGGTATGTCCCCAGGGAGAGCGCGGCGGTCACAGTGCCGTCCCCACGACTGCGACGGCATGGCCGTCGATGAGGACGGAGACCAGTTCGGCCACCTCCTTGACTTCCAGTTCAGCGGAGTCGGCCAACTCGCCCAGCGTGGTCGGCTGGTTGGTCAGCAGCGTGCCCAGCGCGGGCGCGGCGGACTCGGCGAAGTCCCACGCGGTACCGGCCGCCGAGAAGGTGACCGTGCCCTGTTCGCGGTTCGCCGTCAGGCGACCCCTCGGAGCGGTGAGCTTGACCGTGATCTCCGACCGCGCGGGGAGCCCGTCAACGTACGGCAGGGACGGAATCGCGTGGCCCAGGTCGGTCGTGTCGATCGATTCCGCCCATCGCTCCACGAGGCGCCGGTCCGCCATCATGTCGGCCACCTCGCGGCGTACGGAGTCGACGAAGTCCGACTGTTCCGCCAGCGCTCCGAAGCGCGGAATGTCCCTGCGCAGCGCGAGGGACGCCCGGAGCTGATCGACGACCCACAGCATCAGGTCAGCGCCCGTGTGCGGGACCGTGCCGAACGTGAGGTGAAGGGATTCCGTCCCCTGGTCAGCGGTGACCGCGTGCCACCAGCCGCGCGGGAGGTAGAGCACGTCACCCGGGGAGAGAACGAGGTCCGCTACCGGGTCGCCCTCCGGCTCCTCCGGCGACTCCACGTCCCTGAAGGTGGGCGCCTCACGGGTCATTCCCCACAGGCGCCACCGCTTCGAGCCGTGCAGTTGGACCACCACCACGTCGTGGTCGTCCCAGTGCCGACCGAAGCCTTCCCTCTCGGTCCACGAGGCGTACACGTTGGCCTGCACGGAAGTCCCGAGGAAGCGTTCCAGTCCCTCCGCAGCCGCTCCCACGGTGGGGTGGATCTTCTCCACCGCATCGAGAACCAGCGACGCCCCGTCCCTGAGCTGGGCATGGAAGTCGGACGGCTGGATGCGGGACCAGGTAACCGCTCGACGGTTCGTGGTCGGGATCGCGTAGCGGTGAAGCGGGACCATCTCCCCGTCGACCGACAGGCGCAGCCGGGGCGGCTCCAGCCGCTGCGTGGCGATGATCTGGTTGAAGTCGTCCCAGGAGAACAGGCCCGCCATGTCGGCGGCGCCAGAGAAATGCGCGTAGGAGCGGTGGTACGTCTGGGCGAGGAAGGTGTCCCCGCCCAGACGCCCCGCCCACGAGGCTGCATCAAGCACCGTGGGCGCTCCCGTCAGTCGTTGCCGTCGGAACGGCCACTCGTGTTATCCGACTCCTGCTCGGCGCGGGTGCGCGCGGCCGCAATCTTCCGCTTCGCGACGAGCAGGCCACCCCCCTCGGGGGCAACCGAAGTGGTGTTCTCTTCCACCATCGGACTCACCTCTCTCTTCTCGGGAACTCCCACCGGGATTCCGGCAGGAAGCGAAGGGACAGCGACGAGCGCGGCGGACACCGACCTCGGCGACGACGGGCGCCCTGTGCACCGAGGGCACCCGCAGGGCGGGTACTTGGTCGGCGAACCCAAGATCACTGCGTTGCGCGGGTTCACCTGCACCGTGCGCACCGGGCCGTACGTCCGACCGCCGTCGTATGACACCCGGAGAGTCATGCGCCCGGTCATGAGCGCACGTCGTTAAGGCCGAACGCCCGCCGGAACTCCAGCCCCCGCACTACGTCGTAGCGCACCCGCTCTTCGTTTCGCTCGGTCGCTGTCATGGGGGAAATCATTGACCCGGAAAGCGGCGGCTGTGTAGTTCTTTCCCGTCATTGACTAAAGATCATGAACGGCAGGCAGTAGCCCACTCTGTCAACAAGGCTCGCGCTTCCCCCGCGAACAGCGCATAACTCTCCAGCGTGGAGAACAGTTCCAAATGCATTTCAATGTCGCGCGGGTCTCTTAGGATCACGACACCTGTCGTGTTCTCCACAGTGGCCAAGGCGTTGTCGTAGACAGTGAAGGTGTCCATCGGAGCCATGGGTTTGTGTCCCGCGATTGGGATAACGCCGAGCTTCACATTCGGCAGGTGGGTTAGCGAGGCCAGCCGGTCAATCTGCATAGCCATCGCAGCCGGAGGTAGGAGTGGCCATCTCACAGCCTGCTCAGTGAGAATGAAAGTGAACCGCTTCTTCGTATCGTAAAGAACCTCCTGCCGCTCCAGTTTCCTCGCGATAGTCTTAGTGACATCGGCTGGAGAATGGGCAAGACTGGCCCGGATGTACTCGGGGGTGGACAGCAGTCCTGTAATCATCGAGAGCAGGAAGAAGCGGAACTCGACAGACGAGGATTCAAGCGCTGCAAGCTCAGTCTGTTTCTTCTCCAGGCCCCTACGCCGCAGCGAGCGAAGGTCTTGCCATTCAGTGTTGGCCAGCCTCGCGAGGGCAATGACCTCCTCGATGACCTCGGGTGGAGCCACGACGGCCCGGAGGATTCTCTCCAGGTCCAGCAGGCTCGGCTGGGCTTTCCCATTCTCGATCCGGCTGATCTTCGATTGGGACATGTTGCAACGCCGAGCGAGCCGGTCCCCAGTGAGGCCGGCTCGCTTGCGTAGTTCTTTCAGCAGGGCAGCAAGTTCCTGTTTTGGCTGCCCAAGCTGTTCAGGATCGAACGTCACCCGCTGCTCACGTACTCCAGGAACGGAACGGATTCGGCAACGGCAATTCGTTTCCACTGCCGGTACAGGTCCGGGTCACCCTCGCACAGTTCCCGGTTGATCTGCGTCCCGTCTCCCCGGTAGTTCATCAGGACCACTTTGGACTCGTCGAACATCCAGAAATCCTGGTCCGGCAGCCCGGGGTTCTCCCGGTCGGTGAGGTCGAGAATGCGAATGTCCTCGCCCGCCTTCACATGGTGCCGGTAGTAGTACTCGAACTCGAACCGAAGATAGTCCGAGAGCGGCCGGGTTACGATGTGCACCCGACCGACGCTCTTTCCTTCCGAGGCCCACTGCCGAACCTCGTCCATCCAGGCCGAGTTGTAGTCGTCCGGGGACTTTTCCCCGGCAAGGAAGCGCTTCAGCTTCTCCGCTTCCTGGGGCATGGTGTAGACGGGCAGTGTCTCCAGCCGCCACGCCTCACGCTCCATGGAATCGAAGCAGTCATTCCACGCGTCACCATCCAAGTGCACGGATTGCCTCCCTGAGAACCGCCTCCGGGATTTCCACAAGCCCTTCCCCGGCGGGCGGGGTGAAGGCGTCGGACACATCACCCTGCACGACGAAGGATCCCGTGGCCGTGCGGTACACGTTCGGGCAGTCCTTCTCACCACACTCGCCGTTGCCGTTGCCCGTGAGCCGGGTGAGTGCCGAACGCTCGGACATGCCAAACCCCCTTGCTCTGGCCCTGGTTGGGCCGCCTATCCAGCGACGTTAGAGGGGGCAGCGCTCAGCGTCTATGCGAGAACGCGACTATGCGTGTTCTCGCATAAACAGGTGCGGCGGTAGGGACACGATCGAGGGTGAGGAAGCGGAGCGGCAGGGCGCCGGGGCTGACTGGGGACCCCGTCCTAGCTGCTCAGGCTGGACACACGTTCCCGACTACCGGCACAATCGATCGCCGTCGGTGTCGGAGAACCACCAGATCCAGGCGCCGTCGGGCGAGAGGGTGCCGTCCGTCGTGCCGTGCGGGCGGTCGGTGGCCTGCCGTTGGGTGCCGGTGGCGCGGTCCCAGGTGTAGAGCTCGAAGGTGCCGGTGGCGTTCGAGACGAACAGGGAGCGGTCGGGGGCGTACTCCGCCCACTCGGGCAGCCCGATCCGCGGTGCGCGGAAGCGCTTCTCCCAGTCCGGCACGCCGGCCGTCGTCGCGTCGGCGACTTCCTGCATTTCCTTGGCGTCGGTGGAAGAGGAGGCGGCGGGGGGCGGGGCGGCGGGGGTGTGGCCGGGGCCTGTGGTCTCGTCAGTCATGGGGCCATTCTGCGCCCGGCCGCGGAAATCGCGTTGGCGAGGCCGGCGGGCTGTGGATAACTTCGGCCCATGGCAGATCAGATGGGGCCCGACGACTGGCGCGAGGCGAATCGCGCGCGGTGGGACGAGCGCGTTCCGCTCCACACCGCCAGCGATTTCTACGACCAGGACGCATTCCGGCGGACCCGCGACGTGATCCGGGACTTCGAGGTCGAGGAGGTCGGGGACGTCACGGGCCGCAGCCTGCTCCATCTCCAGTGCCACTTCGGCCAGGACACCCTGTCGTGGGCGCACCGCGGCGCGGCCCGCGTCGTGGGCCTGGACTTCTCCGAGCCGGCCGTCGAGGCGGCCCGCGAGCTGGCCGCCGAACTCGGCTACGGCCCGGACCGGGCGGCGTTCGTCACCGCCGACGTCTACGACGCCGCCGAGGCGGTGCCGGACCCCGCCTACGACATCGTCTACACCGGAATAGGGGCGGTGAACTGGCTGCCGGATCTGGTCGGTTGGGCCGAGACCGCCGCGTCCCTCGTCGCGCCCGGCGGATTCCTCTATCTCGCCGAATTCCACCCGCTGGGCGACGTGCTGGACGAGGAGACCGGCTCGCGGGTGGAGCACGACTATTTCCGCCGCGAGGCGTGGGACGAGGAAACCCCCGGCAGTTACACGGATTTCGAGGCGCACACGGTCCATAACCGGGGCGTCGAATGGCAGCACTCCCTGGGGGACGTCGTCAGCGCGTTGGCGGGGGCCGGGCTGCGCCTCGATTTCCTGCACGAGCACGACATGACGCTGTTCCCGCGCTTCGGGGCGTTGCGGCGGGGCGAGGACGGCTACTACCGCTTTCCGCAGGACCGGCCCCGTATTCCGCTGATGTATTCGCTGAAGGCGACGAAACCGGCCTGAGGGGCGGGGCGGTGGGCCGGCCGGCCAGGGCTGGCGGAATCGCTGCGCCCCGGCCCGGCTAGTGTGGCGGACGACCGGTCGGTTTCGGCCAACGGTGCTCAGTCACGCCGGCCGCGCCAGCCGCGCCGGTTGTGCCGACCAGACCGACCGAGCCGGCCAGTCAGGCCGCGTCGACCGCGGCGCTCGTCCCAACGGGCCGGTCAAAACGGCCGGTTCGGCCGCCCCGGCTCGGGGTGGGCCTCGGGAGGGCGGCGCGCGTGCCGCCCGGGGACGGGATGGACGATGGTGCGACGGGGGATTGCGGTGCGGAGACGTGGGCGGACGGCTGGTGCCGTGGGCGCGGGCGTGCTGATGCTGCTGGCCGTGGGATGCGGCGGGCCGGCCGAAGACGGGGCGAAGCCGGGGGCGTCGCCCGCGGTCACGCCCGCCGAACCGCTGCCGATGGAGTCCGCGGCCCGCGCCGCCACGTGGACCGGCAGCGACCACACGGCGCACCCGCTGAAGCTGAAGCCCACCCGCCTGGCCCTCGGCCACCCAACGGACTTCGCGCACATCCGGCTCGACGACAACCTCCGCGGGACGGTCCCGTACTACCTGACCGTCTCGTACACCAACACCGGCAAGGGCACGGTGAGCGGGCTGGACCCGGAGCGGAACTTCTCCCTCAACGGGGTGGACGGGCAGGCCGGTCAGCAGCTCTCGCTGTTCCGCAGCAACCCGTTGGCCACCGACAACGGGCTGCCGCCGGAGTGCCGGGAGCCCGGCAAGACCCAGTTGGCGGCCGGTGAGACCTCCGTGTTCTGCCAGATCATCATGCTCCCCAAGGGGCAGAAGCCGGGGAACGTCTCCTACCAGGACGACGGCGGCGACACCCTGCTCTGGCAGATCGGCGGCGCCCAGAAGGGCGCGACCGGCGTGCTGCCCGCCCACCAGCCCGCCGACGCGGTCACCACGGACAGCGAGCGCCGCACGGCGACGGTCCTGGCCACCCCGAAGACCGTCCGCACCGGCTCGCTCGCCGACCTGAGCCGCTTCGACCTGAGCGCGGACCAGAAGAAGCAGGTCCCGTACTACGTGACGGTCACGTACCGGAACACCGGGAAGTACGACCTGCTGCCGGACCTCAACGACAGCCTGGTGCTGAAGGGCGTCAGCGGTACGCAGGCGCGGAAGATGCTGCTGCTGGACATCGGCGGCCCCGGGGTGTCGCAGTGCCCCGAGGCGGTACCGCACAAGATGGTCAAGCCGGGCGCCACGGTGACCGAGTGCACCCTCCACATGCTGCCCAAGGGGGACCCGCCGGCCTCGCTGACCTTCCTGGGGAGCGGGGACGGCGCGCCCTCGGTGACCTGGCGGGCGCCGGCCGACGACGGGAAGTAGGGGCGACGGCCGGAGACCCGGGGGCGGGCCTCCGGCGCCCGGCGCCTACGGAGCGGCCGTGGCTCCGCGCCGTTCCAGCAGTGGCGCGAAGTCCGGATCGCGGCCGACCACCGCGCGGAACGCCGCCATCGGGTCGACGCTGTTGCCCCGGCTGAGCAGTTCCCGGCGGAAGACCTCGCCGCTCTCGCGGATCGTCCGGCCGTTCTCGCGGAACCAGCGCACGGTGTCCGCGTCCAGCACCTCCGCCCAGCGGTAGCCGTAGTAGCCGGCCGCGTAGCCGCCGCCGAAGACATGGGCGAAGTAGCCGGTCCGGTAGCGCGGGGGGATCGCCGGGTGTGCCAGGCCGTGCCGCTTGAGCGCGGCCGCCTCGAACGCCTCCGCGCCGTCCGCGCCGGGCAGTTGGTCGGCGGGCACGGTGTGCCAGGCCCAGTCCAGGACGGCGGCGGCCAGGTGCTCGACGCTGTCGAAGCCCTCGCCGAATCGTTCCGCCTCGCGGAGCCTGGTCGGCAGTTCGGGCGGCATCGGCGCCCCGGTGCGATGATGCCGGGCATAACGGGCCAGCACCTCCGGCCACTCTGCCCACATCTCGTTCACCTGCGAGGGGAACTCGACGAAGTCGCGCGGCACTTCGGTGCCGGCCAGCAGCGGATAGCGGACGTCGGAGAACAGGCCGTGCAGCGCGTGCCCGAACTCGTGGAAGAGCGTGGTGACCTCGCTCCAGTTCAGGAGCACGGGCTCACCCGGTGCCGGCTTGGCGATGTTCAGGTTGTTGACCACCACGGGGCGCTGCCCCAACAGGTGGGACTGGAGGACCAGTTCGTTCATCCAGGCGCCGCCGCGCTTGGACTCCCGGGCGTGGAAGTCGCCGACGTACAGGCCGAGGGGGCCGCCGTCGGCGTCGTGCACCTCGAAGACCCGGGCGTCCGGGTGGTAGGCGGTCAGGTCGGTGCGCTCGGTGAAGGTGATCCCGTACACCAGGGTGGCGGCGTGGAAGACGCCGTCCCGGAGGACGGCCTCCAGCTCCAAATAGGGGCGCAGCGCGGCCGCGTCGAGGTCGTAGCGCTGCCGGCGGACCCGCTCCGCGTAGAACGGCCAGTCCGCGGCCCGGACCTCCCCCGTGCCGGCGGCCTCGGCCAGCGCCGCGGCCTCCCGCTCGGCGTTGGCCAGCGCGGGCCCGATCAGCCTGTCGAACATCTCCTCCACCGCGCCGGTCGTCCCGGCGGTCTGGTCGGCGACCTGCCAGGACGCGTGATCGGGGTGGCCGAGCAGGGCCGCCCGCTCCGCCCGTAGCCGGGCGATGGTGACCGCGACGGCCCCGTTGGCGCCGCGGCCCCGCCCACTGGACGCGGCCAACAGGCGCTCCCGCAGCGCGGGGTCCTCCAGGGCGGCGAGCTGCGGCTGGCTGGTGAAGTTCAACAGGCTGAGCACATAGCCGCCGTCACGCCCCAGGGCCCGGGCGTTCTCGGCGGCGGTGGCGATCTCGTCGTCGGGCAGCCCGGCCAACTCCTCGGCCCGGTCCACCACCAGCGCCGCGGCCGCGGTGTCGGCCCGCAGGTTCCGCCGGAACTCGGTGCACAGGCGGGCGATCTCGGCGTTCAGCTCCCGCAGCCGCTGCTGCTGCGCCGGGCCGAGCCGCGCCCCGGCCCGCACCCGCGCCGTGTACAGGCGCTCCAGCAGCCGCAGTTGCTCCCCGTCCAGCCCGAGCCCGGCCCGCGCCCCGTGGAGGGCCTCCAGGCGGGCGAAGAGGGCGGGATCGAGCAGCAGGGCGTCCTCGTGGGCCGCCAGCCGCGGGACGATCTCGGCCTCCAACTCCTGGGTGGCCGCGTCGGTATCGGCGTTCGCCTTGTTGAAGAACACCGCGGACACCCGGCACAGCACCGCGCCGCTGCGCTCCAGCGCCTCCGCGGTGTTCTCGAACGTCGGCGGCCCGGGTGCGGCCCCGATGGCGGCCACCTCGGCCAGCTGCTCGGCGATGCCCCGTTCGAAGGCGGGCCGGAAGTGCTCGTGGCGGATACGGGCGAAGGGCGGTAGCCCGTAGGGAAGCTCACTCGTGGAGAAGAAGGGGTTCGGGGGCGCGGGGTCCGGGTGCCGCCCCGCCGCGTCCGAAGCCGTCGCGGACCCCGCGCCCGCCCCCGGCTCCGGAGCCGTCGCTGCACTCGGACTCGTCTCGGAACTCTTCGCAGAAGTCACGGAGACCGACCCTACGCGCGAACGCCGCCGGATGGCCCGGCGCGTGCCCGGGCCGACCGGCCGGTGTCGGACACCGCGGCGCGGGACGCCCCGGCGGGCGCCCGGGGCCGTGCGGGCGGGGCCTGCCCCCGGGGCGCGGGCGCCGCGCGGCACACGAAAACGCCCGATCGCTGGCGACGGGGGATGCACCAGCGATCGGGCTGTGATCAAGCGTAGCAAGGCTGCCGGCCCAACGGGAGTCAACTGGCCGATTGCACGGCAGAGTTGTGACCGGCGTCACGCGCCTTGGGTGGCGAGCGGCGTCCGGAGGCCCGCCCGCTCACCCGCCGCACGGCGGGGCGTACGCGAGCTGCGGCAGGTACTCCTTCCATTTCTCCGGCGTCAGCACGCCCCGGGTGGTCGCGCAGATGCGGCGGATCGCCCCCTCGGTGTCCAGGTCCCACAGCCGGACCGTCCCGGCACCGCTGGACACTCCCAGCAGGTGGCTGGTCGGGCTGAACGACAGGAAGTTGCCCGTCTTGGCGTTGGGGCTCGTCGACTGCCCGATCGGCTTCGCGGCAGACGGGAGCGCGACGTTCCAGAACCGCACGGTGTTGTCGTTGCCGCCGCTCGCCAGGGTGTGGCCGTCCTTGCTGAACGTCAGCGATGCCACCGCCTCGGTGTGGCCCGTGAGGGGAGCACCGAACCGGCGCGCCCTACCGGGGTCGGTGGTGTTCCACAGCCTGACCGTCTCGTCGTCGCTGCCGCTGGCCAGAGTGTGGCCGTCGGGGCTGAACGCGAGCGCGCTGACCGGCCCCAGGTGCCCCGTCAGGGGCGCGCCGAGCTGGGTGGCGTGCCGCGGGTCGGCGGTGTTCCACAGTCGGATGGTGGCGTCCGCGCTGCCGGTGGCCAGGGTGTGGCCGTCCGGGCTGAAGGCGAGCGCGTTGACGTAGCCCTTGTGACCGGTGAGGAGCGGGCCGAGGGGGCGGATGCGGGACGGTGAACTGACGTCCCACAACTGGACGGTGTAGTCGTCGTAGGCGGTCGCCAGGGTCCGGCCGTCCGGGCTGTAGGCGAGCGCCGAGGGGCCGGAGAACCGGATCCGCAGCGGCAGCGCCGGCCCGTAGGGGACCGGGTGCGCCGGGTCGGCGACGTTCCACAACTGCACCGCGGGGGAGGGGGCGCCGGTCCGCACCGCGAGGGTGCGGCCGTCGGGGGAGTACGCCAGCGCGTGCACCATGCTGTCCGCGGGTTGGAACGGCTCGCCCACCGGGACGGGCCGGCTGGGCGTCGTCACGTTCCACAGCCGGACCTTCTTGTCCTTGGCGGCCGTGGCCAGCACCCGCCCGTCCGGACGGAACGCGCCGGCCTGGCCGACCATGTTGGACGTCGGGATCGACCACAGGCGCACCTTGCTGTCGCCGCTCCCGGTGGCGAGGGTGTGCCCGTCGGGGCTGAAGCCCACGGCGTACATCTCGCCGCTGCTGCCCGCCAGGCGCTCGCCGACCTGCGACGGGTACGCCGGATCGCTGACGTTCCACAGGCTCGCGGTGCTGTCCGCGCTGCCGGCGGCGAGCATGTTCCCGTCCGGGCTGAAGGCCACCGACCACAGGGGGCCGGTGTGGCCGGTGAGCGGCGGGCCCAGGGGCGCCGGATGGCCCGGATCGGCCGTGTTCCAGAGCCGGATGGTGTTGTCCGCGCTGCCGCTGGCGAGGGTCCGGCCGTCGGGGCTGAACGCCACCGAGTGCACGGTCGCGGTGTGACCGGTCAACACCGGACCGACCCGTTCCGGCGCCCGCCGGTCGGTCATGTCCCACAGCCTGATCGTGGCGTCGTCGGCGCCGACCGCCAGCGTGTGGCCGTCGGGGCTGAACGCCACCGACCGCACGGCCGCGGAGGGGCCGGTCAGGGTGCGGTACGAGGTCGGCCGGCGCGGGTCGGACACGTCCCACAGCCGGACCGTGCGGTCCTCGTCGGCGGCGGCCAGGGTGTGGCCGTCCGGGCTGAAGGCGAGCAGGTAGACCGTACCGTCGTGGCCGGTCACGGGTGCCCCGATCGGGCGCGGGTGGCCGGGGTCGCGGACGTCCCACAGGCGGATCGTGCCGTCGTCCGAGGCGCTGGCCAGGGTGCGCCCGTCGGGGCTGAAGACGGCGGTGCTCACCCAACTGGTGTGGCCGGTCAGCGGCTTGCCCAGGGGGCGGGGGCGGGTCGGGTCGGACACGTCCCACAGCCGGACCGTCCGGTCGTAGCTGGCGGTGGCCAGCACCCGCCCGTTCGGGCTGAACGAGGTGAGGTAGACCGCGCCGGTGTGGCCCAGCAGGGGCGTGGCCAGCGGCGCGTTGACGATCGAGGCCAGCCGGTTGTTGGTGCCCTCGTCCTGTGGTCGCAAATGGTGTGCAACCAGATCGAGTTGGGCGGAAAGGGATGGGTCGGTGTACTGGGCGCGGTCGGCTTCGGCCAGCACCTGCTGGAAGACGGTGTCGTCCCGCTGCTGCCAGGCGACCACCGCCGAGCCGATGGCCAACAGCGCCATGACGACCAGGGCGGCCACCGCGCCGCGGCGCAGCCGGACGGTGCGCTTGCGCAGCCGCACCGAGGCGGCCAGGAACTCCACCGCGCTACGGGTCAGGAAGGTGTCCCCGGCCGACTGAGCCCAGGCGCGGGCCTGTTCCAACCGGGAGCCCCGGTACAGCAGCGACGGATCGCGCTGCGAGCCCTCCCAGGCCCGGCCGTCCTCCTCCAGCCGCTGGCGCAGCAGATTGCCGTTGCGGTCCTCGTCGATCCAGTCCCGCAGCCGCGGCCAGGCGTGCAGCAGCGCCTCGTGGGTGATCTCCACGGCCTCCGCGTCGAGCGTCACCAAACGGGCGTGGACGAGCGCTTCGAGCGACTCCTCCGTCTTGTTGGGGTCCGTCGACTCCTGCGCCAGCTGGCGCCGCGTCCCCCGCCTACGGGTGGCCTGGGTGTCCTCGCCGAGCCGGACCAGCCGGAGCAGCAGCAGCCGGGCGGCGGTGCGCGCCGTCGGGTCGAGGCCGGTCCAGGCCCGCTCGGCGGTCGCCGCCACCGCGCCCTGTATGCCGCCCGCCGCGCGGTAGCCGGCCAACGTCAACCGGCCCGCCTTCCGCCGCTGCCAGGTGGCGAGCAGGGCGTGCGAGAGCAGCGGCAGCACCCCCGCGTCGTGCGCCCCACCGGGGCCGTCGGTGCTCACCTCCCGGACGATCAACTCCGCCAGCCCCGGCTCCAGCTCCAGCCCCACCGCCTTGGCCGGTCCGGTCACCGCCTCCCGCAACTCCGCGGTGGACAGCGGGCCGAGCACCATGTGCCGGTGCTGGAGCGCGTCGGCCAGTTCGGGATGGCCCAGGCACTGCTCGTAGAAGTCGGCGCGGATCCCCACGATGACGAGGACGGGTGCGGGGTCGGCCGGATCGGCGGGGGTGCAGGCGGCGTTGAGGAGCTGGATGAAGACGCGCCGGTCCGCCTCGTCGGCGCAGAGGGTGAACGCCTCCTCGAACTGGTCCACGATCAGCACCGGCCGGCCGGCGGCGGAGGTCCGCGGCTTCGCCCACGCCGCGACGGCCGCCCGCACCGCCTCCGGGTCGGGCCCCGCGCCGGGCTGCTCCGCCGCCGCGTCCCGGGCGGCCGCGACGACGGGCCCGAGCTCGGATATCCGACCGGCCAGCTCGCCGAGCGGATCGCCGCCCGGCACGAGTTGCACCACCTCCCGCTCCGGGCCGTCGCCCGCGCCCGGGTCGCCGTTCCGCAGCGCCGGCACCAGTCCCGCGTTCAGCAGCGAGGACTTGCCCGCCCCCGAGGCGCCCACGAGCATCACCACGCCACCAGTCCCCTCCGCCGCGCCCAACTGCGCGACGAGGGCCTCGGTACTGCGCTCGCGACCGAAGAACCACCGGGCGTCCTGCCGCCGGTACGAAGCCAGCCCCCGGTAGGGGCAGACGCCGGTGACGGCCGGCGGCTCGGTCGGGGCGCGCTCCTCGGGGGGCGCGGCGGCCGCGGCGCGCTCGGCGACCGGGTCGGCGACCGCGCGCTCCCACAGCCGCTGCCACTGGACCAGGTCGTACAGGCCGGGGGACACCGGCGCCGGCCGCAGCCGCCGCGCCTGCGGGATCAACACCTGGAGCACCGCCGCCAACGCGGCGAACTGGGCCGGCACGTTCTTCGCCCGCCGCCAGTCGCTGATCCGCTGCACCGACACCCGCACGGGCCGCCCTCGTTCGTCGACCCGCTGGAGCCGGACGACCGCCTCCGCCACCTTCTTCAGGGGAGGGTTGCCGGCCTCCCTGTAGAGCAGCGCGAGGCGTTCCGCGAAGGTCGTGCGTGCCCCTGAGTCGGAACTCAAGGTCTCCACCCCTTACTTCCCCCGCTTAGGACATCCGGACCGGAAAACTCACCTTAGCCGCCTGACCTGCGAGGAAGACCCCCGCCCGACTCCGGAACCTCCTCGCCCGGAGCCGTAGCTGGCAGGATCACCACGCAGCGGCACAGCAACCGGGTCCTACCCGGACAAGCCGCCGGTACAGCGCTCGGAGACACCTCTCTTGACGCCCGTCGACCGCAGGTCCCGCCCTGCGATCCGCCGCTCCGGCGCGGGTCGACGCCCGAGTGCCGTTCGGGACCGGTCCCCACGAGGGGAGGGACCGGTCTCGAACGGCCCGGGCCGCTCGCCGTCCCGCCGAGACGCTTCGGCTCTCCCGCCTTCTCCGCATCGTGCGCACCCTGTGCATCTTCCGTGCCGACGAACGCCCCTGAGCGCCCGTCAACGCCCGCGCCCCGACGAGGCCCAGCACCGGCCGCCCGACACCGGGCACCCCGCATGAGGCGCCTCGCATCAGGCGCCTTGCATCAGAAAATGCGTCAGGCCCGGTTTTCGTTTCCGAAAACCGGGCCTGACGTGCTACTTCTCAGTCGGGGTGGCGGGATTTGAACCCACGACCTCTTCGTCCCGAACGAAGCGCGCTGCCAAGCTGCGCTACACCCCGAAGCAACGAGCTCTACTTTAGCGGACTGATCCCCGTAGGTGAAATCCGGTTTCGGTCGGTGGTGGAAACCGCTCTGACCTGGGGTTTTGTGAGGCTGGCGGGGAGGGTGTGAGGGGCGGGGGAGCGGTGGTGGGGATGACTGGAGGGGGCAAAGTGATCGAGGTCACCACGGATTCGGGTGTTCGGGGTGGGACGGGCGGTCGTGGCGCTCCCGCGAACGGCTCGGCGCCCGGTCCCCGAGGTGAGGGGCCGGGCGCCGAGCCGTTCGCGGGAGCGGGGTCAGTCCCGTGCGGTCAGGGTCAGGAGGGTGGCCTCCGGGGGGCAGGCGAAGCGGACCGGGGTGTAGCGGTTGGTGCCGCAGCCGGCGGAGACGTGGAGGTAGGAGGTGCGGCCGTCGGCGGTGTGGGCGGAGAGGCCCTTGGCGCGCCGGGTGTCGATGTCGCAGTTGGTGACGAGGGCGCCGTAGAAGGGGACGCAGAGCTGGCCGCCGTGGGTGTGGCCGGCGAGGATCAGCGGATAGCCGTCGGCGGTGAAGGCGTCCAGGGAGCGCAGGTACGGGGCGTGGACGACGGCCAGCGAGAGGTCGGCGCCGGTCTCCGGGCCGCCGGCGACCTCGGCGTAGCGGTCGCGCTTGATGTGCGGGTCGTCCAGGCCGGTCAGCGCGATCTCGGCGCCGTCCAGCTTGAGGTGGCCGCGGGCGTTGGAGAGGTTGACCCAGCCGGCCTGGTCGAAGGCGTCGCGGAGGTCCTCCCACGGGTTGTGGACGACGCCGACGGCCGGGGCGTTGCCGTTGAGGCCGTGCCGGCCCTGGGCCTTTTCGAGGAGGTAGCGGGCGGGGTTCCGCAGCCGGGGGCCGTAGTAGTCGTTGGAGCCGAAGACGTAGGCGCCGGGGAACTCCATCAGGGGGCCGAGCGCGTCCAGGGCCTCCGGGACGCCGTCGGGGTCGGAGAGGTTGTCGCCGGTGTTGACGACGAAGTCGGGGCGGAGCCCGGCGAGCGACTGGAGCCAGCGCTGTTTCTTGCGCTGCCCGCTGACCATGTGGATGTCGGAGACCTGCAGGACGCGCAACGGCCGCATGCCACGGGGCAGTACGGGCACGGTGACGCGTCGCAGGCGGAAGGAGCGGACTTCGAAGCCGGCGGCGTAGGCCACTCCGGCCGCGCCGACCGCGGCAATGGACAGGGGGACTCCGTATCGCGCGCGCATGGGTCCATGGTCGCAGAGTGGGGGTGACCCGGGGGAGGGGTGATCTTGGTGGGCCGCGCGCTTCCGGTGGGGCGCGGGCGGGAAAAGGCGCGGCGGTTGTCGGTGGGTGGGGGCATACTCGACGGCATGACCACGCTCAAGGCCAAGCTCAAGGACGACCTCACCACCGCGATCAAGGCGCGTGACGAGCTGCGTTCCTCCACCCTCCGTCTGACGCTGACCGCGATCCAGAAGGAGGAGGTGGCGGGCAGCGAGGCGCGCGAGCTGTCCGACGGCGAGGTCGAGAAGATCATCGCGCGGGAGGCGAAGAAGCGCCGCGAGGCCGCCGAGGCGTTCGACAAGGGCGGCCGCGCCGAGCAGGCCGAGCGGGAGCGGGCCGAGGGCGAGCTGCTCGCCGCCTACCTGCCCAAGCCGCTGACCGACGGCGAGTTGGAGGAGCTGGTCGCCGAGGCGGTCGCGGAGGCCACCGGCGCCGGGGCCGAGGGCCCGAAGGCGATGGGCGCCGTGATGAAGATCGTCAACCCGAAGGTGGCGGGCCGGGCCGACGGCAGCCGGGTCGCCGCGATGGTGAAGAAGCTGCTCGCCGGCTGACGCGAGGCGGTGGGCTGGCGGCGCGGCCGTCCGCCCGGCCGGTGCGGACACCGGCGAACGCGGAAGGGGCGCCCTCGGCAGGAGGGCGCCCCTTCTTCTCGTTCCGGGACCGCGGTGCGGACGGGGCCGCGACCGGACGGCCGGCTCAGTCGGTCACCAACCGCCGTCCCCGCCGCCCAGGATGTCCGGGAAGCCGGGGATGTGCCAACCGCCGCCGGGCTTGTCGCCATTGCCGGGCTTGGGTGGCTTGGGGGTGTGCGGCTTGCCCTTGTTGGCGTCGTCGCCCTTGCCCTTCGGGTCGCCGATCGGGACCGTCGGCAGGGCCGGGGCCGGGCGGCCGTCCAGCGCGCCGGACATCATGTCGCGCCAGATGGGGCCGGGGGTGTCGGCGCCGTAGACCTTGTCGTGGGAGACGCCGCCGATGGTGATGTTGTACATCTGGCGCTGGTGGCGGGGGTCGCCGACCCAGACGGCGCCGGCCGCGTTCGGCGTGTAGCCGACGAACCAGGCGGCGTAGCGGCTGTCCGTGGTGCCCGTCTTGCCGGCGCTGTCACGGCCCTTGAGGCCGGCCTGCTTGCCGGTGCCGTCCTCGACGACGCCCTTGAGGAGGGTGTTGACGGTGTCCGCGGTCTTCTTCGACATCGCGCTGTGGCAGCTCGACTTGGGGACGTTCAGCGCCTTGCCCTGCGCGTCGGTGATCGACTCGATGGCGACGGGCGAGCAGTAGGTGCCCTCGTCGGCGAAGGTGGCGTACGCCGCGGCCATGTTCAGCGGGGACATCTCCTGGCCGCCCAGCGCCATGGAGGGAACCTGCTTCAGCGGCTTGCCGTCGGCCCGTTGGAGCCCCAACTTCTGGGCCATCGTGACCGCGGGGCAGATGCCCATGTCGCTGATCAGCTGCACGTAGTAGGTGTTGACCGACTTCGCGGTCGCCTCCTTCATGTCGTACGGGCCGACTTCCTTGGGGTCCTCGTTGTTGACGGTGTCGTTGCCGCTCCAGGTGCCGGTGCAGGTCTGGACCGGCTTCGGGTACGCCATCTTGAACGGCGAGGAGTACTGCTGGTCCGGGCCGATGCCCTGCTCCAGGGCGGCCGCCGCGATGATCGGCTTGAACGTCGAGCCGGGCTGGTAGCCGGCGCCGCCGCCCATCTTGCGGTTCACCGAGAGGTTGATCTGGGTCTGGTTGGTGCCGAAGCCGTACGGGCGGGACTGGCCCATGCCGAGGATCTTGCCGGTGCCCGGCTGGACGACGGCGCCGGCGCCGGCGACCGGGTCGTCCGCGTAGACGTGCCGGCTCAGCGACGCCTGGATCGCCTTCTGGGTCTGCCGGTCCAGCGTGGTGCGGATGGTCAGGCCGCCCTGCATCCAGCGCTGCGAACGGACCTCCCGGGTCGCGCCGAACGCCTTGTCGTTGAGCAGGACTTCGCGCACGTAGTCGCAGAAGAAGCCGGCGCCGTCGGTGGCGGTGATGCAGCCGTTCTGCGGGCGGCTGATCTTCAGCCTGATCGGCCGGGCGGCCGCGGCGTCGGCCTCGGACCGGCTGATGGCCTTGAGGTCGGCCATCCGCTTCAGGACGGTGTTGCGCCGGGCGGTCGCCGCCTGCGGGTGGTTGACCGGGTCGTAGCGCGTGGGCGACTGGACGATGCCGGCGAGCAGCGCCGCCTCCTCCACGCTCAGGTCCCTGGCGTGCTTGCTGAAGTAGCGCTGGGCGGCGGCCTCGACGCCGTACGCCTGCTCGCCGAAGAAGGTGATGTTGAGGTAGTTCTGGAGGATCTTGCGCTTGCCGAGCTTCTCCTCCAACTTGATCGCGTACTTCAGCTCCTTGACCTTGCGGCCGAGGGTCTGCTGGGTGGCCTGGGCGACCTTGTCCGGGTCGTCGCCGGCCTCCTCGATGAAGACGTTCTTCACGTACTGCTGGGTCAGTGTGGACGCGCCCTGGGAGACGCCGCCGGACTGCGCGTTCTTGTTGACCGCGCGCGCGATGCCCTTCAGGTCGATGGCGCCGTGCTGGTAGAAGCGGGCGTCCTCGATGGCCACGATCGCCTTCTGGATGTACGGCGACATGTCCTTGAGGGCGACGACGGTGCGGTCGCGGGAGTAGACCGACGCGATCTCGCCGCCGTCGGCGTCGAGGATGGTGGTGCGCTGACTGAGCGGCGGGGTCTTGAGGTTGGCCGGAATGTCGTCGAAGCCCTCGACGGACGTCTTGGCCACGAGGCCGAGTGCCCCGGCGGCCGGCAGCGCGATCCCGGCGAGCACGGCTCCCGCCAGGACGCTGACACCCAGGAACTTCGCGGCCTGTTGGGTCCTTGACCGACCCCCGCCCTCGCGCTTCTTAGCCATGAGGGAAGCCTACGTTCTCATTTCGCCGGACAGGGGCGCACCTGTTCGTTTAGCCTGTTCCCATCTGCCGCAGCGGAACGGTTACACCTCAGTTCGTCAACCCTCACCCCCGACACGGGCACCGTCCCAGATGCCCGTTGTGCGCCAGAAATCCCCTGCCATCACAGCGAAGTGTCCCGCTTGGGAGGGAAGCGACGTATGTCGCACGGTCACTCCGTTGGGTGATCTGCCGCGTACGCATAGTCCGTTCGGGCCATTCAAGATTGGGCCCGAAGGGGGTGTTGCGCCTTGCTTGCCTTCCGTAACGTCCTCAACTGGCAACGGTGAATATGCCGTTAGCCGCCGTGGGGGAGCCTCGATTCGGGAGAGGACGGCGCCAGCATGGGCTGGGTAACCGACTGGAGTGCACAGGCAGCCTGCCGCACTACCGATCCGGATGAACTGTTCGTGCAAGGGGCGGCGCAGAACCGCGCCAAGGCGGTGTGTACCGGGTGTCCGGTGCGCACGGAGTGCCTGGCCGACGCCCTGGACAACCGGGTGGAGTTCGGAGTGTGGGGTGGGATGACGGAACGCGAGCGGAGGGCGCTGCTGCGCCGCCGCCCGACGGTGACGTCCTGGCGCCGGCTGTTGGAGACGGCGCGGACGGAATACGAGCGCAGCACGGGCCTGTTGCCCGTGGAGTGCTCGGACGACGCCTTCGACGACGCGTACGCGGCGGTCGGGTAGCGCCCGCCGCCCGACCGGCGACGGGCCCAACGAGGGCCGCTCGTCGGTCAGTCGACGACCGCGTCCGGCCGCAGCGCCAGGCGGTCGCCGATCGCGCGCAGGCCCGCGAGGTCGTGGACGTCGCCGGGCAGTGCGGCGACCTCCGCCACCGGCACCTCGGGGTGCAGCGCGGTGAAGCGGTCGCGGGTGCGTCGCTCGCGGGCCAGGACCTGCATGCGTTCGGCGTGCAGGCGCAGTAGCCCGGCGGCGAGCCCGGCCGCCGAGGCCGGAGGGGGTGCCGGGTGCTCCGCCGCGGCGGCGGGGGAGGGACCGCCGGGCGTACCTGCTCCAGTCTTCCCGCCGGCGAGATCCACAATGCCGTCCGCGTCAAGATTTTCCGGGGCCGGTGAAGTGGCGTGGTGAGGGCGGGAGTTGGTGGCCTCCTCCGGGCGCTCCGGAGGCGCGGGATCCGCCAAGTCCGCTGCGTCCGCCGGGTTGTTGGTGTCCGCCGGGTCGTTGGTGTCCGTCGGTCCGTCGGCGTCCTCCGGCGCGGGGTCGGCGAAGTCCTCCGTCAGCGCCTCCGCTGCGGCCAGCGCGCGCTCGGCGCTGAGTTGGGCCGCGCCGCTGCCGTGGACGCGGTTGAGCACCAGCCCGGCCAGCGGCATCTGCTCGGCCGCCAGCCGCTCGACGAAGTACGCCGCCTCGCGCAGCGCGTCCCGCTCCGGCGCGGCGACCACCAGGAACGCCGTGCCGGGCGCCTGGAGCAGGCGGTAGGTGGCGTCCGCGCGGGTCCGGAAGCCGCCGAACATGGTGTCCATCGCGGCCACGAACGTCTGGACGTCGCGCAGGAGTTGGCCGCCCATCAGCTTGCTGAGGGTGCCCGTCATCATCGACATGCCGACGTTGAGGAACTTCATGCCGGCCCGCCCGCCGACCTTCGCCGGCGCCATCAGGACCCGGATGAACTTGCCGTCCAGGAAGGAGCCCAGCCGCTTGGGCGCGTCCAGGAAGTCCAGCGCGGAGCGGCTCGGCGGGGTGTCCACGACGATCAGGTCCCACTCGTCGCCGGCGCGGAGCTGGCCCAGCTTCTCCATCGCCATGTACTCCTGCGTGCCGGCGAAACCGGCCGACAGGGACTGGTAGAAGGGGTTCTCCAGGATGGCGCGGGCCCGCTCGGCGTCCGCGTGGCCCTCGACGATCTCGTCGAAGGTGCGCTTCATGTCCAGCATCATCGCGTGGAGTTCGCCGCCGGCGGCCTCGTCGACGCCCTTGACCTGGCGGGGGACGTTGTCGAGCTCGGAGATGCCCATCGACTGCGCCAGGCGGCGGGCCGGGTCGATGGTCAGCACCACGACCTTGCGGCCGCGCTCGGCGGCGCGCACGCCCAGCGCCGCGGCGGTGGTGGTCTTGCCGACGCCGCCGGAGCCGCAGCACACCACGATGCGGGTGCCCGGGTCGTCGATCAGGGCGTCGACCTCCAGCCCGGGGGCCGAGGCGTCCAGCGTCGTTACGTCCGAGGTCATATGGGCCCCTGTTTCCGCAGGTCTCTGGCCAGGCCGTAGAGCCCGGCGAGGTCCACTCCCTCGGGGAGCAGCCCCAACTCGTAGGTGGGCAGGCCGAGATCGGTCAGCGCGGCGTGCTGGGCGCGCTCCAGCTCGACCCGCTCGGCGTGCTCGCGGGCCTGCTCCAGCAGGGGGTCGATCAGGCGCTCGGCCAGGCCCCCGCGGCGGGCGCCGCCCAGGCCGGCCTGGGAGAGCGCCTTGGCGATGCCGGCCCGGGCGCCGCGGGCGGCGACCTCCAGATCGCCGTTGTCCAACAGGGCGGGGCGGGTCATGTTGATGACCACGCCGCCCACCGGGATACCGGCCTCGCGCAGCTCGGCGATGCCGTCGGCGGTCTCCTGGACGGGCATCTCCTCCAGGAGCGTCACCAGGTGCACCGCCGTCTCGGGGGACTTCAGGACCCGCATCACGGCCTGCGCCTGATTGTGGATCGGACCGATCTTGGCCAGGCCGGCGACCTCGTCGTTGACGTTGAGGAAGCGGGTGACGCGGCCGGTGGGCGGGGCGTCCATCACGACCGCGTCATAGACGAACGCGCCGCTCTTGTCCTTGCGGCGGACGGCCTCGCACGCCTTGCCGGTCAGCAGGACGTCCCGCAGGCCGGGGGCGATGGTGGTGGCGAAGTCGATCGCGCCCAGCTTCTTCAGCGCCCGGCCGGCGCCGCCGAGCTTGTAGAACATCTGGAGGTAGTCCAGCAGGGCACGCTCGGCGTCGATGGCCAGGGCGTGCACCTCACCGCCACCGGGGGCCACCGCGATCTTGCGTTCCTCGTAGGGAAGCGCTTCGGTCTCGAACAGCTGGGCAATGCCCTGCCGGCCCTCGACCTCGACCAGGAGGGTACGACGCCCCTCGGTGGCCAGGGCGAGGGCAAGTGCAGCGGCGACCGTGGTCTTGCCGGTGCCGCCCTTGCCGCTGACGACATGGAGCCTGCTCACGGCTAGGAGCCTAACCAGTCCGCGTCCGGCTCACGCACGGGATACGCCTGGGAGCACCCGGAGATCCGCTCGCGGGCGGTCGGGGACGGGGTCGGGGATGCCCCCTAGGGGTCGCGGGCCCAGGGCGCCCGGCGCAGGCATTACGCTCGGCCCATGACGAAGTGGGAATACGCGACTGTGCCGCTCCTCGTGCACGCGACGAAGCAGATTCTGGACACCTGGGGCGAGGACGGCTGGGAGCTGGTCCAGGTCGTGCCGGGCCCGAACAACCCCGAGCAGCTGGTGGCCTACCTGAAGCGGGAGAAGCCGTGAGCGTCGTTGAGGACAGGATCGCGTCGCTCGGCCTGAAGCTGCCGGAGGTCGTGCCGCCGCTGGCCACCTACCAGCCCGCGGTGCGCTCCGGCTCGTACGTCTTCACGTCCGGCCAGTTGCCCATGGTGGACGGCGCGCTGCCGGCCACCGGCAAGGTCGGTGCCGAGGTCTCCCCCGAGCAGGCCAAGGAGCTCGCCGCGACCTGCGCGCTGAACGCGCTGGCCGCCGTGAGGTCCGTCGTCGGTGACCTCGACAAGATCGTCCGGGTCGTGAAGGTCGTCGGATTCGTCGCCTCCGCGCCGGAGTTCACCGGCCAGCCGGGCGTCGTCAACGGCGCCAGCGAGCTGCTTGGCGAGATCCTCGGCGAGAAGGGCGTGCACGCCCGCTCCGCGGTCGGCGTGGCGGTGCTGCCGATCGACGCGCCCGTCGAGGTCGAGATCCAGGTCGAGATCGCCGACTGACGTCGCGCACGCGGTGCGCTCGCGCCCGGGGTGGGCCCGCTGTCCACAGAGGACCCCTCGAACATCCGCGCGCGAGCGCATAGCATCCGGCCATGGCGTCGACGACCAATGGCCAGTGGTACCCGCCGGAATGGCCGGCCCGCATCCGGGCCCTGACGAACGGCGAACTGACGCCGCCCGCGCCCCGTAGGGCCGCGACGGTCCTGCTGCTGCGGGACACCGACCGCGACGGCCCCGCCGTCCACATGCTGCGCAGACGCGCCTCCATGGCCTTCGCCGGAGGCGCGTACGCCTATCCGGGCGGATCCGTCGACCCGCGTGACGAACGGCCCGTGGGGTGGGCGGGCCCCTCGCGCGCCGAATGGGCGGTGCGGTTGGGCGTCGACCCGTCCACCGCGCAGGCCATCATCTGCGCCGCGGTCCGCGAGACCTTCGAGGAGTCCGGGGTGCTGCTCGCCGGCGACTCCGCCCACACGGTCGTCGCGGACGCCACCGGCGCGGACTGGGAGGCGGACCGGGCGGCGCTGGTCGCCCACGAGCTGTCCTTCGCCGACCTGTTGGCCCGCCGCGGCCTGGTGCTGCGCTCCGATCTGCTGGCCGCCTGGGCGCGGTGGATCACCCCGGAGTTCGAACCGCGCCGCTACGACACGTTCTTCTTCGTCGCCGCGCTCCCGGAGGGCCAGCGGGCCCTCGACGTGTCCACGGAGGCCGACCGCACGGTGTGGCTCCGCCCCGGGGAGGCCGCGGCCGGCTACGACCGCGGCGAGCTGCTGATGATGCCGCCGACCATCTCCACCCTGCGGTCCCTGGAGCCCTACGGGAGCGTCGCCGACGCGCTGGCCGCGGCCGGTGCGCAGGACCTGACGCCCGTACTGGCCCGCGCCCGCCTCGTGGGCGACGAGATCGTGCTGAGCTGGCCCGGCCACGACGAGTTCACCAAACACATCGCCACCACGGACGACGCCTCCGGAGGTACCCCCGCATGACCGAAGCCGCGGCCCTCCCGGGCCAGCCCCGTGGCGGGGTCCTCTCCGGGCCGGCCACGCCGCGCGCGCACTGCGTCCTGGCCCCGAACCCGTCCGCGATGACGCTGGACGGCACCAACACCTGGATCGTCGCCGAGCCGGGCTCCCAACTGGCCGTCGTCGTCGACCCCGGGCCGCTCGACGAGGGCCACCTCCGGGCCGTCATCGACACCGCGGAGCGGGCCGGGCAACGGGTCGCGCTGACCCTGCTCACCCACGGGCACCCCGACCACGCCGAAGGGGCGGCCCGGTTCGCCGAGTTGACCGGCAGCCCCGTACGGGCGCTGGACCCGGGGCTACGCCTGGGGGGCGAGGGGCTCGGCGCGGGCGACGTGATCACCACCGGGGGCCTGGAACTGCGGGTGGTGCCCACCCCGGGGCACACCGCCGACTCGCTCTCCTTCCATCTGCCCGCCGACCGGGCCGTCCTGACGGGGGACACGATCCTGGGGCGCGGCACCACCATGGTCGCGCACCCCGACGGCCGGCTGGGCGACTACCTCGACTCCCTGCGCCGGCTGCGCTCCCTCACCGTGGACGACGGGGTCTCCACGGTCCTACCGGGCCACGGGCCGGTGTTGAACGACGCCCAGGGGGCGGTGGAGTTCTACCTGGCGCACCGGGCCCACCGGCTCGCCCAGGTGGAGACGGCGGTGGAGGCCGGCCACCGGACCCCCGCCGAGGTCGTGGCGAGCGTCTATGCGGACGTCGACCGCTCCCTGTGGCCGGCCGCCGAACTGTCGGTGCGGGCGCAGTTGGACTACCTGGGCGAACACGGGCTGATCTAGGGCCCGTACGCGCCGGCCCGGCCCTTACGGGACGGGCGCATCGGCGCCGCCCCCCAGGGCGTTGCGCGGCGTCAGGGCTCCTCTGGGCGAGGGGCCTTGGCCCCGTGGACGGCCAGGTACTCGCCGGCCAGCCAGGGGGCGAGGTGGTTCAGCAGCTCGTCGAGGAGCCCGGGGTACGCGCCCGGGTTCCGGGCGGCGCGGGCCGCGGCGCGCATCTGCCCGGCGTGCGTCGGGTAATAGCGCCCGAACACCTCGGCGGATTCGGCGAGATCGCTGGTCCAGCCGCCCCAGCGCGGCATGACCAAAGTGAATCCGGTGCGGACGAGGTTCCTGGTGACCGCCCGGGTCAGCCGGTTGCGCTCCTGCGGGCCGGTGACCGCGGCGGCCCGCCGGCGCAGACCGGGCAGCCGCCTGAAGAGGTCGCCGTTGGTCTCCCGGGCCAGGAGCGAGGTCGGGCGGTAACGGGGCAGCTCCGCGGCCAGATCGGGCCCGCTCAGCGGCGTGCACAGACAGGCCACGAACCACCCCAGGTCGTACCGTTCCCGCTCGCTCAGCAACTGGTCCGCGGTGACCAACAGGAGGCCGGCGCCGTCGATCTGCGGGAAGGCGGCGTCCAACTCCGCCTCGACGGCCCGCGCGGCCGCCCGGTCGGCGTCGGTGGGCCCCGGCCGTCCCGCCCGCAGGACGAGCAGCGCATCGAGGTCGGACACCCCGGGGACGGCGGTGCCGCGCGGGATGCTCCCGTACAGGTACGTGCTGACGACCCGGTCGGGAGGGAAGTGGGCGGCGAGCCGGTCGGCCAGCGCCGCCACGACGGGCGCGAACGGCGCGGGCACCTTCTCCAGGGCCCCCTCCCGTACGAAGCAGCCGTCCTGGTCGAGGCCCTTGCCCCCGGATTCCCCACCGGTCGTCATGGCGCCCACTATGGGGCGGTGGAGCGGCGGGCCGCGAGCCAATTACCCGGCGGCCGCCGGGGGTTCCCGTAACGCGCCGAGGGCCCCGCCGCAGCGGGGCCCTCGGGAACGGTCGTGGTGCGCGCGGCGTCAGCGCGAGCGCTTGGCCAGCCGCTCGACGTCCAACAGGATCACGGCGCGCGCCTCCAGGCGCAGCCAGCCGCGGCCCGCGAAGTCCGCGAGCGCCTTGTTGACGGTCTCCCGGGAGGCGCCGACCAACTGGGCCAGCTCCTCCTGCGTGAGGTCGTGCACGACGTGGATGCCCTCTTCGGACTGCACGCCGAAGCGGCGCGACAGGTCCAGCAGGGCGCGCGCCACGCGGCCCGGCACGTCCGAGAAGACCAGGTCGGACATCTGGTCGTTGGTCTTGCGCAGCCGGCGGGCGACCGCGCGCAGCAGGGCGGTGGCCACCTCCGGACGGGCGTTCAGCCAGGGCTGAAGGTCACCGTGGCCCAGGCCCAGCAGCTTGACCTCGGTGAGCGCGGTGGCGGTGGCCGTGCGCGGTCCCGGGTCGAAGAGGGACAGCTCGCCGATGAGCTCGCCGGGCCCGAGGACGGCCAGCATGTTCTCGCGGCCGTCGGGTGAGGTGCGGTGGAGCTTCACTTTGCCCTCGGTGACCACGTACAGGCGGTCGCCCGGGTCCCCTTCGTGGAACAGGGCGTCGCCGCGTGCGAGCGTGACCTCTCCCATCGAGGCGCGAAGCTCGGCCGCCTGCTCGTCGTCGAGCGCCGCGAAGAGCGGGGCGCGCCGCAGAACGTCGTCCACGAGTTCTCTCCTTGTCGACATGCTCCGGGGGACTGTGGTCCCCATCATGCCGGAATGCAAAACAGTGCGATCAATCACAAGTTTGCCGGACCCGTGGCCCAAGCCATACGGCAGGGGGCCGATTGGGGTCACGAATCCCGGTGATCGGGTCGGATGTCAGTGGGTGGCCTTAGTCTGGCCGAGTGTCCAATACGCCGGTGAGAGCAGAGGACTGGGGGCCGACAGAGTGAGCGCCGGGCGCGATTCCGCTGTGGGCGAACAGCCGCTCGCGGGCGCCTCAAATACCGACAAAAGTAACAAATCGCCCTTCGGGGCGGTGACCGGGCGGAATGCGGCGGATGGGGCCGGCGCGTCGCCCACCGAGGCGAAGGAGGCGGCCGTGCCCGAGACCCCCGCGAAGCCGGCGGCGAAGAAGACCGCGACCAAGAAGGCCCCGGCCGCGAAGAAGACCGCCGCCAAGACCACCGCCGCGAAGAAGACGACGACCAAGAAGACGGCCGCCAAGGCGACGGCGCCCGCCAAGAAGGCCGCCCCCGCGCGCAGGCGCGAGTCCCGGGCCGCCATGGTGCGCCGGGCCCACGAGATCAACCGCGAGCTGGGCGAGCTCTACCCGTACGCTCACCCGGAGTTGGACTTCACCGACCCCTTCGAGCTGCTGGTCGCCACGGTCCTGTCCGCCCAGACCACCGACCTCCGGGTCAACCAGACCACCCCCCGGCTCTTCGCCGCCTGCCCCACGCCCGAGGACATGGCCGCGATCCCTCCGGAGCGGTTGGAGGAGCTGATCCGCCCCACCGGCTTCTTCCGTGCCAAGGCGAGGTCCCTGATCGGCCTGTCCACCGCGCTGCGCGACCGCTTCGACGGCGAGGTGCCCGGCCGCCTGGAGGACCTCGTCACGCTCCCCGGCGTCGGCCGCAAGACCGCCAACGTGGTGCTCGGCAACGCCTTCGGAGTCCCCGGCATCACCGTCGACACCCACTTCGGCCGGCTGGCGCGCCGCTTCGGCTGGACGATCGAGCAGGACGCCGAGAAGGTCGAGGCCGACGTCGCCGCGATCTTCCCCGAGAGCGAGTGGACGATGCTCTCGCACCGCGTGGTCTTCCACGGCCGGCGCGTCTGCCACTCCCGCAAGCCCGCCTGCGGGGCCTGCCCGATCGCCGCGCTGTGCCCGTCGTACGGCGAGGGCGAGACCGACCCGGAGAAGGCGAAGAAGCTGCTCAAGTACGAGCTCGGCGGCCAGCCCGGGCAGCGGCTGAAGCCGCCGGCCGACTATCCGGGGCGGCCCGCGCCCCCGTTGGCCGCCTCGTAGGGCGACGACCACGACTTCACCGGGGGACCGATCAGCCACGTATGCCTGAGGGGGCGCGGATGACGAGTGCACGGGAGCAGTACGGCGAGACGAGGGACCCGGGCCCGGCGACGGCCGGGCCGGAGGTGACGGTGACGACCGAGGACTTGCCCGAGTGGCTGGCCCCGGTGGCCCGCGCGGCCGCCAGCGTGGAGCCGCGCCAGCTCAGCCGCTTCCTGCCGCCGGAGCGCGGCGGGCGGCAGTCGGCCGTGCTGATCCTCTTCGGGCACGGCGCCCGAGGGCCCGAGCTGCTCCTGATGGAGCGCGCCGGCACCCTGCGCTCGCACGCCGGACAGCCCTCCTTCCCCGGGGGGGCGCTCGATCCGGAGGACGGCGATCCGGAGGGCGCAGGTCCGATCCGCGCGGCGCTGCGCGAGGCCCAGGAGGAGACCGGGCTCGACCCGTCGGGCGTCCAGGTCTTCGGCGTGCTGCCGCGGCTCTACATCCCCGTCAGCGGCTTCGTGGTGACGCCCGTGCTGGGCTGGTGGCGGGTGCCGAGCCCGGTGGCCGCGGTGGATCGCGCGGAGACCGCCCGGGTCTTCACGGTTCCCGTGGCGGATCTCACGAACCCCGCACATCGGGTCACCTCCCGTCACCCCAGCGGTCACATCGGCCCCGCCTTCCTCGTCAAGGACGCCCTGGTCTGGGGTTTTACCGCCGGGGTGATCGACCGGATCCTGCACTACGCGGGCTGGGAGATCCCCTGGGACCGCGACAAGCAGGTCCCGCTCGACTGGCGCTCGTGAGACGGTGTCCGGCGTGAACGTCCTGGACATCCTGCTGCTGGTCGCGGCCGTATGGTTCGCGATCGTCGGTTACCGGCAAGGCTTCCTCGTCGGCATCCTGTCCGTGATCGGCTTCCTCGGGGGAGGTCTGATCGCGGTCTACGTGCTGCCGGTGATCTGGAACGAGATCACCGACGACGCCAAACCGGGCACCTTCGCGGTCATCGCGGCGGTCGCCATCGTGATCGTCTGTGCATCGGTGGGCCAGGCGCTCACCACCCACCTCGGCAACAAGCTCCGCCGGCACATCACTTGGACGCCCGCGCGGGCGCTGGACGCCACCGGCGGCGCGCTGGTCAACGTCCTGGCGATGCTGCTGGTCGCCTGGCTGATCGGCTCCGCGCTGGCCGGCACGTCCCTGCCGACGCTCAGCAAGGAGGTCCGCAACTCCAAGGTGCTGCTCGGGGTTTCCCAGGTCATGCCGCCGCAGGCCAGCACCTGGTTCGCCGACTTCTCCTCGGCGCTGGCGCAGAACGGCTTCCCGCAGGTCTTCACGCCGTTCGCCAACGAGCCGATCCGGCCGGTCCGGCCGCCGGACCCGGCGCTGGCCAACGGCCCCGTGGCGGCGGACGCCCGGCGCAGCATCGTCAAGATCGTCGGCCGGGCGCCCGGCTGCGGCAAGATCCTGGAGGGCACCGGCTTCGTCTTCGCCCCGCACCGGGTGATGACCAACGCGCACGTCGTCGGCGGCGTCAACGACCCGACGGTCCAGGTGGGTGGCGAGGGGCTGCCGGTCAACGCCAAGGTGGTGCTCTACGACTGGGAGCGCGACATCGCGGTGCTGGACGTCCCGCAACTGCGCGCCCCGGAACTGAAGTTCGCCGACAAGGACGCGGGCAGCGGCAAGAGCGCCATCGTCGCCGGCTTCCCGGAGAACGGCGGTTACGACGTCCGCCCGGCCCGCATCCGCGGCCGCATCCAGGCCAACGGCGCGGACATCTACCACCGGGGCACCGTCGGCCGGGACGTCTATTCGCTCTACGCGACGGTCCGGGAGGGCAACTCCGGCGGCCCGCTGCTCACGCCCCAGGGCGAGGTCTACGGCGTGGTCTTCGCCAAGTCGCGGGACGACGCGCACACCGGCTACGCGCTGACCGCCGACGAGGTCCGGCAGGACGCCGTCCGCGGACGGGTCGCCTCCCAGCAGGTCGACACCCAGGGGTGCGCGATCTGAGGCCGGGCGGGGCCGCGTACCGATCCCGCGGGACGGGGCGCGGCCCGGTGGCCGCTGGGGAGCGCGCCGGGGTCAGCTACGGGGATGGCGCAGGCGTGCGCTCATCCAGCGCGCTCTGCGGCGCAGGATGCGGGGGATGCCCATCGGGTGCGCCGCGTCCGGGGACCTGGAGGATTCGAGATCCGGGGTGCCCCTGTCCTGTGTGCCCACCGCAGCGGCGCTGCTGCGGCGGTTGCGTGCCACGTCACGGTAGTCGTGCGTCCAGCCCATACCCTCGACTCTGCCCGTGGCCCAAGGTCCGTAACCGCCTCGGAGAGGGCCAATTGGCCTATGCGGGAGGCAATTGGCTGTTCGTCAGACGAGCGTTCGTGCGAACGCGGCGGGGCGGACCGGGCGCCGCGGGGAGACGGCGGGCGACGGGTGGTGCGCGCGGGACCGCGGACCGTCAGCGGTCCGGTTCCGGGTCCTTCAGCCAGTTGATCAGCTCGGCGGAGAAGGCCGCGGGGTCCTCCTCGTGCGGCCAGTGCCCCAGGCCGTCGAAGAGCCGCCAGCGGTAGGGGGCCTCGACGTACTCGCCGGAGCCGGCGGCGCTGCGGGTACGCATGACCGGGTCCAGGGAGCCGTGCAGATGCAGGGTCGGGACCCGCACCGGCAGCTTCATCCGGCGGTTGAACTGGATGCCGTCGGGGCGCGCCATCGAGCGCACCATCCAGCGGTAGGGCTCGATCGAGCAGTGCGCCGTCGACGGGATGGCCATGGCCCGTTGGTAGACCTCGATGGTCTCGTCCTCCGGGAGCCGGGGGCCGGACCAGTCGCGGATCATCCGGCCGACCAGCGCCGCGTCGTCCGCCGTCAGCCGGCGCTCCGGCAGCCAGGGCCGCTGGAAGCTCCAGACGTGCGAGCTGCGCCGGACGTCGGCGAGCATCGCGGCCCGCCAGCGCCGCGGGTGCGGCATCGACGACACCACGAGCCGGCGGACCAGCTTGGGCCGCATCACCGCCGCCGTCCACGCGAGGTAGCCGCCCAGATCGTGCCCGACCAGCGCGGCGTCCGGCTCGCCCAGGGAGCGGATGACGCCCGTGATGTCCAGGGCGAGGTTGGCCGGGTCGTAGCCGCGCGGGGTGCGGTCGCTGCCGCCGACGCCGCGCAGGTCCATGGCGACCGCGCGGAAGCCCGCGTCGGCCAGTGCCGGCAGTTGGTACCGCCAGGTCCACCAGAACTGCGGGAAGCCGTGCAGCAGCAGCACGAGGGGCCCGTCGCCCATCTCGGCGGTGTGGAAGCGCGCACCGTTGGCCGCGACGTCCCGGTGGGTCACCTCGTGACCACCGGGGACGTCGAGCCGCACGACGGCGGCGGTGCTGTCCGGGGCCGTCATACCGAGGAGCGGGGCACAGAGGCGAGGGCCGGGTGCTCCTCGTCGGCGCGCGGGTGCGGCCTGGCCTTCTGCAGCACGGCCGCGGTCTCCTTGGCGGAGGCGATCGACTTCTCCGGCTTCTTGATTTTCTTGATCTTGGCCATCGCGATCAGGATCAGCAGCGTGGCGATGATCAGGAAGGCGCCGCCCACGATCAGGAAGGACCAGGCGAGCCCGAGGCCGAGGTTGTGGATGCCGTAGGCCGCCGCGAAACTCAGCACCGGCAGCGCGAACAGCGCCAGCACCCCCGCCACGACGAACGCGGCGCTGCCGATGCCCGCCCGCTTGGCGTCCTGCCGCAGTTCCGCCTTGGCCAGCGCGATCTCGTCGTGCACCAACGCGGACATCTCGGCGGTCGCCGTGGCCACCAGTTGCCCGAGGCTGCGGTCCGCACCGTCGTCGGCTGCGCTCATCGCCGTCTCCCTCTTCTCTTCGCCTGGATGCAAAGCCTCTCAGATCATGCCGGACCATCGTCCCCGGACCGGGCGGCGGCGGCCATTTCGGCAAGCCTGCGATGCTCGGCGGCCTTCGCTTCGTGGATCGCGGCCATCCGCAGGTGGTACGCGGGCTGGTCCTTCTCGTAGACGTCGGGGATGCCGTCCTGGTCGTCGTCCCGCTCCTCCTCGTCGCAGAGCTGCCGGTACTTGTTGTTGCGGATCTTGAGGAGGATGCCCGCGAAGACGGCCGCGAGCAGCGAGCCGATCAGCACCGCCGCCTTGATCTCGTCGGTGAGGACCGGGTCGCCGGCGAAGGCCAGCTCGCCGATGAGCAGGGAGACGGTGAAGCCGATGCCGGCCAGGGCGGCGACGCCGAAGACGTCCGGCCACTTCAGATCGGGGTTGAGCTCGGCTCTGGTGAAGCGGGCGGTGCACCAGGTGCCGCCGAATATGCCCAGCGATTTGCCCACTATCAGGCCGAGGACCACGCCGAGCGTCTCGGGCCGGGTGAAGACGTCGTGGACCGCGCCGCCGGAGATCGACACCCCCGCGGAGAACAGGGCGAACAGCGGCACCGCCAGCCCCGCCGACAGCGGGCGGACCAGGTGCTCGATGTGCTCGCCGGGGGACTGCCGCTCGCCCTCGTGGCGGTGGCAGCGCAGCATCAGGCCCATGGCGACGCCGGCGATGGTGGCGTGCACGCCGCTGTTCTCCATCAGCGCCCAGATCACCGCGGCGAGCGGGACGTAGACGTACCAGCCGCGGACGCCCTTGCGCAGCAGGACGTAGAAGAGCACCAGGCCGGCGAGGGACAGGCCGAGGGCGACGAAGTTCAGCTTCGAGGTGAAGAAGATCGCGATGATCAGGATCGCGAAGAGGTCGTCGACGACGGCGAGGGTGAGCAGGAAGGCGCGCAGCGCGGACGGCAGGGAGGTGCCGATCACCGCGAGGACGGCGAGCGCGAAGGCGATGTCGGTGGCGGTGGGGACCGCCCAGCCCTGGAAGGAGCCGCCGCCGGCGGCGTTGACCAGGAAGTACACCACGGCGGGGGTCGCCATGCCGCAGATCGCGGCGATCACCGGGAGGGCGGCGGCCTTGGGGTCGCGCAGCTCGCCGGCGACCAGTTCGCGCTTGAGCTCGATGCCGGCGACGAAGAAGAAGACCGCGAGCAGGCCGTTGGCGGCCCAGTGCTGGAGCGAGAGGTCCAGGCCCAGCGATGACGGGCCGAGGTGCAGCCCGCGGAGCGCCTCGTAGCTGCCGCCGAAGGTGTTGGCCCAGATCAGCGCGGCGATGGCGGCCACGAGGAGGAGTACGCCGCCGACGGTCTCGGTACGCAGTGCGTCGGCGATGAAGTTCCGCTCGGGCAACGGCATCCGGCCGAGGAATATGGAGCGGCGGTTGCTGGATGCAGTCACGCGTTGACCTCCGGCAGCTGAGAACGGCTGTAGCAGTTGCCGACCAGACTTCCCGGCGCACCCAGAGTTTCTTAGCGTCCCGTTGACGCCTCCCTAACCCTAACGGGTGGGTGCAAGGGGTTAATGCGTGGGGTTAACTTTACGGGCAATTCGGGCTCCGGGCCGCCGGGCACAGAGCCGGCCCGGAGCCGGCCGCGGTGCAGGAACGCCGGCCGCCTGGGAACGCCGGAGGGGGCACCGGCCGCGGTGGCCCGGTGCCCCCTCCTGGAGCGTGTCGGCGCGGTGCGCCGTGGTCGCGGCGTCAGTCCTCGCCCGGCGCCGTCAGTCCTCGCTCGGTGCGCTCGGCAGCTTCGACTGGATCAGGTCCATGACGGAGGAGTCGGTGAGCGTGGTGACGTCGCCCAGGGCGCGGTTCTCGGCGACGTCGCGCAGCAGGCGGCGCATGATCTTGCCCGAGCGGGTCTTCGGCAGCTCCGCGACCGGCAGGATCCGCTTGGGCTTGGCGATCGGGCCGAGCTGCTGGGCCACGTGGGCGCGCAGCTCGTCGACCAGCCCCTCGTCCTCGGCGGTGGCGCCGCCGCGCAGGATCACGAAGGCGCAGATGGCCTGGGTGGTCTGCGGGTCGGTGGCGCCGACCACCGCGGCCTCGGCCACCTTCGGGTGCGCGACCAGCGCGGACTCCACCTCGGTGGTGGCGATGTTGTGCCCGGAGACCAGCATCACGTCGTCGACCCGGCCGAGCAGCCAGATGTCGCCGTCCTCGTCCTTCTTGGCGCCGTCGCCGGCGAAGTACTTGCCCGCGAAGCGGGACCAGTAGGTGTCGAGGTAGCGCTGGTCGTCGCCCCAGATGGTGCGCAGCATCGACGGCCAGGGCTCGGTCAGCACCAGATAGCCGCCGGCGCCGTCGGGCACCTCGTGGCCGTCGTCGTCGACCACCGTGGCGGCGATGCCGGGCAGCGGCACCTGCGCCGAGCCGGGCTTGGTCACCGTCACGCCCGGCAGCGGGCTGAGCATCATCGCGCCGGTCTCGGTCTGCCACCAGGTGTCGACGATCGGCGCCCGGTCGGCCCCGATGTGCTTGCGGTACCAGATCCACGCCTCGGGGTTGATCGGCTCGCCCACCGAGCCCAGCACCCGCAGCGACGACAGGTCGAACTTGGCCGGGATGTCGTCGCCCCACTTCATGCAGGCGCGGATCGCGGTCGGCGCGGTGTAGAGGATCGTCACGCCGTACTTCTGGACGATCTCCCACCAGCGGCCCTGGTGCGGGGTGTCCGGGGTGCCCTCGTAGAGCACCTGGGTCGCGCCGTTGGAGAGCGGGCCGTAGGTGATGTACGAGTGGCCCGTCACCCAGCCGACGTCGGCGGTGCACCAGTAGACGTCGGTCTCGGGCTTGAGGTCGAAGACCGCGTGGTGGGTGTACGAGACCTGGGTGAGGTAGCCGCCGGTGGTGTGCAGGATGCCCTTGGGCTTACCCGTCGTCCCGGAGGTGTAGAGGATGAAGAGCGGGTGCTCGGCGTCGAACGCCTCGGGGGTGTGCTCCGGGCTCTGCCGCTCGACGACGTCGTGCCACCACACGTCGCGGCCCTCGGTCCAGCCGACCTCCTGGTCGGTGCGGCGGACGACCAGCACGTTGCGCACGTGCTCGGTGCCGGGCTTGGTCAGGGCCTCGTCCACGGCGGGCTTGAGGGCGGACGGCTTGCCACGGCGGTAACCGCCGTCGGCGGTGATCACCAGACGGGCGTCGGCGTCGTTGATCCGCGTCGCCAGGGCGTCCGCGGAGAAGCCGCCGAAGACCAGGGAGTGCGGGGCGCCCAGCCGGGCGCAGGCCAGCATGGCGACGACCGCTTCCGGGATCATCGGCAGGTAGATGGCCACCCGGTCGCCGGCGCCAACTCCCAGCTCGGTCAGGGCGTTGGCCGCCTTGGCGACCTCGCGCTGGAGCTCGGCGTAGGTGATCGCCCGGCTGTCGCCCGGCTCGCCCTCGAAGTGGATCGCGACCCGGTCGCCGAGGCCGTTCTCCACGTGGCGGTCCACGCAGTTGTAGGCGACGTTGAGCCGGCCGTCGGCGAACCACTTGGCGAACGGCGGGTTGGACCAGTCGAGGACCTCGGTGGGCTCGGTCTCCCACGTCAGACGTTTGGCCTGCTCGGCCCAGAAGCCCAGCCGGTCCGCCGCGGCCTCTTCGTACGCGGCGGCCGTCACGTTGGCGTCCGCGGCCAGCTCGGCGGGCGGTGCGAACCGCCGCTCCTCCTTCAGGAGGTTGGCCAGGCTTTCGTTACTCACGACATCTCCCAATTCCCGGGGCGTGCGATGTGTCCCAGGCCATAGCTCATCAGCCCGCGAGGGACCCTGACAAGGGCTGTGGACAACTGATGGTGTAGACCTGTCGCAATTCTTTCCCTCGCACCGCCGTTCGGGGGTTGCCGTGCAGGTCAGGCCCCTACTGCCGGGGCGTCGGCGCGCACCGCCCGGAACCGCCCGGTGGGCTCGTCCAGCAGGTACGCCTGGGCCTCGGCGACGTGGAAGTACATGCCGTGGAGGGAGAGGGAGCCCTCGGCCATCCGACGGGCCACGCAGGGGTGCGCCCGCAGGTGGTCGAGCTGCTGCCGGACGTTGACCAGCGCCAGCCGCTCCTGGTCATCGGCGACCGGCCGCTCGGCGAAGGCGACTTCACCCCGGCCCAGCCGTCCGATGCGCGCCAAACGGGCCAGGCTCGGGCGACCGTGCCGCAGCCAACGGGCGAGCGGGGTGGCCTCGTCGGCCAGTGGCGGGGCGGCGGCCGAGCCGAGCAGCGCCGCCATGGCTCCGCAGCCGGAGTGCCCGCACACGGTGATCGACTCCACCCGCAGCACCTCGACCGCGTACTCGACCGCGGCGCTCACCGAATCGCAGGAGGTGTCCGAGCCGGGCGGCGGCATCAGATTGCCGACATTGCGCACGGTGAACAGGTCGCCCGGCCCGCTCGACGTGATCATGCTCGTCACCAGTCGGGAGTCGGCGCAGGTCAGGAAGAGCTGCGTCGGGCGTTGGCCCTCCCGCGCCAGCCGGGCCAGCTCCTCGCGCACCAGCGGCGCGGTGTGCCGCTGGAACGCGCTGACGCCGCCCAGGAGTTGGCCGGCGCCCTCGTGGGCCGCGGTGTGGGTCGGTGCGGGGCGGGTGCAGTGGTGGTTGCGCCAGGGCGTCCACGGCCGGCAGGCGTGGGAGTCGGTCGGCTCGGCGATCGGGCGGCCCGAGCGGCCCACGAGGGTCACCTGGCCACCGTCCCCACGATGGGCGGCCGTCCAGCACTGCAGCGCCTCGTAGGCGGCGTGGTCCATGAACGACCCGCACAGCTCGACGACGGCGTCGGCACCCGGCGGCACCTGCGCCAGCGCCCAGGTCAGCCGCGGCACCGCCAGGAACGTCAACTGGCCGCTGACGCGCACCCGGTGGCGGCCGGACTCCTCCGTCACCTGGACGCGGGTGTGGGTCAGCCGCCGCAGCGCCAGGAAGACGCCGACCGCGATGCCCGCCAGGACGCCCGGCAGCACGCCGAAGACCACCACCGCGCCCAACGTGGCCGCGTACACTGGGAATTCGCGGTGCCGCTGCACGTGCCGGAGGTGCGCGAAGCTCACCATCCGTACGCCGACGACCAGCACCAGGGCGGCCAGCGCGGCCAACGGGATCAGCTCCAGCACCCCGGCCAACAGGCCCGCGCAGAGCACCACCCAGACGCCGTGCAGCACGGTCGCCCGACGGGTGGTCGCACCGGCCCGCACATTGGCCGAACCGCGGATCGCGCCACCGGAGACCGGCAGGCCGCCCAGCAGGCCGGAGACGACGTTGGCCAGGCCCTGGCCGGCCAGTTCGCGGTTCAGCCGAGGCCGTTGCGGCGACGCTCCCGGGCGCTCGGCGGCCAGCCGGTCCACCGCCACCGCGGACAGCAGCGACTCCATACTGGCCACGAGGGTGACCGTCAGCACCACGGTGACGAGGGTGGCGAGCGGACCACCGGGCAGTACGGGCGGCTCGGGCAGCCGCCAGGACGGCAGCGTGACCCGCGGGACCGTCGCGCCCGCGCTGACCGCCGTGGCGGCGAGCACCGCGGCCAGCGGCGCCGGCAGCAGCCGCGCCCGCCGCCCGGCGCGGCCCGGCAGCCGTGGCCAGCCGACCAGCACGGCGACCGCGACGGCCCCGATCAGCAGCGCGGTGGTGTGCGGCTGTGCCAACTGGCCGGGCAGCGCCGCGACGTTGTCGACGGCCGAGCCGTCGGGGCTGCCGCCGAGCACCACGTGGAGCTGCCCGACGGCGATGGTGACGCCGATGCCGGCGAGCATGCCGTGCACGATCGCCGGGCTGACGGCGAGCGCGGCACGGGCCACCCGCAGCGCCCCGAGGGCGAGTTGGGTCAGCCCGGCCAGGACCGTGATCGCGCACGTGGCGCGCCAGCCGTAGCGCTGGACGAGGTCGGCGGTGACCACCAGGAGGCCGGTGGCGGCGCCGGTCACCTGGAGCGGCGCGCCGCCCAGCAGCCCGGCGACGATCCCGCCGACGGCCGCGGCGACCAGCCCGGCCTGGAGCGGTGCGCCGGTGGCCAGGGCGACGCCCAGCGACAGCGGGACGGCGAGCAGGAAGACCACGACCGAGGCGGAGAGGTCTCCCCGCCAGCCCGGGCTCGCCTCCTTTTCCGGGGGTGCGGCCCCGGAGGGCGTACTGGGCTCGGGCAAGAGCTCGGACAGCGGCTGCGGCGACTTCTGGAGCTGCGTCATTCCCGTCTCCTCCGGGGCGGCGCGGTCGGCCTTCGGGCGCGACCGCGGGGCGGCGGTGTGCTGCGGCGGGAGCGGATCAGGCCGGCGGGCGTCGCGGTGGGTGACGGGCCGGTGACCCTCAAGCATCGGTAAATGAATCGTAATGACGCGTAAAGACCCTGAGAAGGCTTTCCGGGCGTATGGCGCAGTCATTCCGTCTATCGAGTGAATAAAACGACTTTTGCTCCGGCTCTTTTCGTCATCTGTCAATGGATATGTGCGTTTCTTCAGGTTCGTCCTGATTAATCGCGTGGTGCCTCGCGCACCAGGAATGAGGTGGCTGATGGCGGTCATATCGAAGGCGACGGTGCGCATCGCGGCGGCGGTGGCGCTGGCGGCGATAGCCGGCTGCTCCGCGGCGACCCAGGACGGACCGCCGCAGAGCACGAGCAAGGGGCGCATGGCGCCCGCCAAGGTTCCAGCCGCCCGCCCGGTCCGCCTGATAGGCGACGGCTCCACCGCGTACACCGGGGCGCAGCCCCACCAGCCCAGGCCCGCCCGCCTCGAACCCGGCGGGAAACCACCCCAGTTCGTGGTGTTCTCCTGGGACGGTGCCGGCGAGGACAGCCAGAAGCTGTTCTCCCACTTCCGCGCCGTCGGCAAGAAGTACGGCGCGACGATGACGTACTTCCTCAGCGGCGTCTACATGCTCCCCACCGACAAGGCGGAGCTCTACGAACCTCCTGGCCACGAGCCCGGCGCCTCGGCGATCGGCTTCAACGACGTCCGCGGGATCAAGGACACCGTGGCCCAGATGCGCGGCGCCTGGGAGGACGGCAACGAGATAGGCACCCACTTCAACGGCCACTTCTGCGGCCGTAATGGGGTGGGCAGTTGGACGCCGGAGGAGTGGCGCAGCGAGATCGAGCAGGCCGTCTCCTTCGTCCGGAACTGGAAGACCAACTCCGGCCTCAAGGGCGAGCCGCCGCTCCCGTTCGACTACGCCAAGGAGTTGGTCGGCGGCCGCGCGCCCTGTCTGGAGGGGCAGCGCAATCTGATACCCGCGGCCAAGGAGATGGGCTTCCGCTACGACGCCAGCTCGTCGGGCGGTCTGCAGACGTGGCCGCGGAAGATCGACGGCATCTGGGACTTCCCGCTCCAGGAAATACCGTTCCCCGGCCGGGACTTCGAGACCCTCTCGATGGACTACAACTTCCTGGCCAACCAGTCCGGCTCCACCCACGGCGACCGCGCGATGCACACCGCCTGGGGGCAGCAGATGCGCGACGGCATCCTGGACGCCTTCGACCGCGCCTACCAGGGCAACCGCGCCCCCCTGTTCGTCGGCGACCACTTCGAGTCATGGAACGGCGGCACGTACATGAAGGCCGTCGAGGAGGCGATCAAGGAGATCTGCCCCCGTAAGGGCGTGCGCTGCGTCAGCTTCAAGCAGTTGAGCGACTGGCTGGACGCGCAGGACCCGGAGATGCTGGCCAGGCTCCAGGACCTGCCGGTGGGCCGGGCGCCGGAGGACGGCTGGTCGGCGTACCTCTCGGATACTCCGGAAGCCGCCTCCGGCCCGGCGCCGGCGGCCCGGATCATGCCGGTTGCGGGGTAGCCGTCCCCTCGAAGAGCACGAAGGCGGGGTCGACCTGGGCAGCCAGGTCGGCCCCCGTCTTCGCGTTGCCCCAACTCTCCGCGTTCTTCAGGTGGAAGTGCACCATCTGGCGCGTGTAGCGCTCCCAGTCGCGGTCCTCGTAGGAGGCGTCGGCGGTGTCGTGCAGCGCCTCCAGGGCGCGGCGGTTGGTCTCCTCCAGGAGGGCGAAGGGGGCCGGACGGCCCTTCTCCACGGTCCGCACCCAGTCGGAGTGGCCCACGCACACCAGGAGGTCCGCGCCGACCTCGGAGCGGAGGAACGCCAGGTCGTCGGCCCCCTGGACCTTGTTGCCGACGACCTTCAACGGGACGCCGAAGTCCTGCGCGTACTCCTTGTACTGGCGGTAGACCGCGACGCCCTTACGGGTCGGCTCGGCGACCAGGAAGGTCATGTCGAAGCGGGTGAACATCCCGGAGGCGAAGGAGTCCGACCCCGCGGTCATGTCGACGACGACGTACTCCCCGCGGCCGTCGACGAGATGGTTCAGACACAACTCGACCGCCCCGACCTTGGAGTGGTAACAGGCCACGCCCAAGTCGGCCTCGGTGAACGGGCCGGTGGCCATCAACCGCACCGTCCCGTCGTCGAGCGGCACCGTCCGGGCGCAGGCGTCGTAGATCGGGTTTTCCTCGCCGATGCGCAGCAACCGGGAGCCCTCGCCGGGCGGGGTCGTCTTGATCATCGTCGCGGTGGACGGGATGCGGGGGTTGCTGCCGCGCAAGTAGTCCTTGATCAGGGGGAGATGGGCGCCCATCGCGGGCAGCGCGGCGGCCTGGGTCTCGGCCATGCCGAGCGCGACGCCCAGGTGTTGGTTGATGTCGGCGTCCACCGCGACGACGGGGACCTGGGCCGCGGCGAGGTGCCGGATGAACAAGGAGGACAGCGTGGTCTTGCCGCTGCCGCCCTTGCCTACGAAAGCGATCTTCATGTTCGGGGAGCGTAGGTGTGGTCAACCTCTCGACGGGTGGTTTACGTGAAGAAGACCACTCCTTCGAGGGGTTCGGGCTGGCGGTGCGTAGGGTCGTTCCCATGGCTGGAATCTCCCGGGGGACGCCCCCCGAACCACCCCAGGCGAGCACCGACCCGCTCGCGGCCCTGGCGTCGCTCCCGGGGGTCGCCGACTCCGTGGACTCCGTCCGCAAGGCCGTCGACCGGGTCTACGGGCACCGGATCATGCGGCGGCGCAGCACCGAGATCACCGCCGAGGCGGCGCTGCGCGGCGCCCGGGCCTCCGCGGCGCTGTCCGGGGCCGATTGGGCGCTCGAAGAGGTCCGCCGGCGCAGCGACTTCGGCACCGGCGACGAGCCGCGCACGGTCGGCGCCGCGCTGCGGTTGACCGCCGAGGCGGGCCAACTGCTCAGCGTCTGGCGGCAGTCGCCGCTGCGGGTGCTGGCCCGGCTGCACCTCGTTGCGGCCGGCGGCGGGGTGGCCGACGACACCGTGGGCCGGCCCCGGCGGAACGACGAGCCGGTGGACGAGCCGTTGGTCGAACTGCCGCTGCCGGACGCCGACGAGGTCGCCGGCCGGCTGGACGGGCTCTCCCGGCTCCTGCTGGCGGGCACCGAGGCGCCGGCCCTGGTGACGGCCGCAGTGGTGCACGGGGAACTCCTGGCGCTGCGGCCCTTCGGCACGTACAACGGGTTGGTCGCGCGGGCGGCGGAGCGGATCGTGCTGGTCGGCAGCGGGTTGGACCCGAAGTCGATCTGCCCGGCCGAGGTGGGGCACGCGGAACGGGGGAGCGCGGACTACGCGGGGGCCCTACAGGACTACGTCTCGGGCACGCCGGACGGCATGGCACGGTGGATCGCCCACTGTGGGCGCGCGGTCGAGCTGGGCGTACGGGAGAGCACGGCGGTCTGCGAGGCGTTGCAGCGCGGAGCGGCGTAACGGCGCGGTGCCCGGCCCCTGACACGGGTTGCGGCGGTACCAACCCTTCGGTACCGCCGCTGGCACGTCCGCCGAGTTACCAGGCGTGCTCGGTATTTGCCCATCAGGTCGGATTCCTTGTCCGCTTACCTGGTGCGGCTGGCCCGTAATCGACGGGTCGGCGTCGCGTGGGTGCTCGGCATTCATGCGTCGGTCCGTGGGCCTTGATGCGGTAAAGGCGTTCCTCTCGGATGTCCTTGGTCTCGCGGGCCGTTACGTCCTTTGTACTACTCATATGGGGTGAACGGAACCCCAGCCCGCAGATCTTTACGTTTGCGCGCAAATGTGGGCATTACGGCGAGTCGTTTCTTTCCGGTATTGCGACGGGTGGCGTACCAGACCAGCGTCGCGGTGGCGGCGGCCGCGCCGATCGCGGCGACGGCGGTGAGCGCCGGGCGGGAGGGCAGGGTCAGCGTCGGCAGCCGCTTCTTGAGCGGGACCGGCCGGTTGAAGGTGACCACCGGCCAGCCCCGGGCGACCGCCTCGCGGCGCAGCGCCCGGTCCGGATTGACCGCGCAGGGGTTGCCGACCGTCTCCAGCATGGGCACGTCGGTGATCGAGTCGCTGTACGCGAAGCAGCGCTGGAGGTCGTACCCCTCGGACGCGGCCAGTTCCCGGACAGCCTCCGCCTTCGTCGGGCCGTAGGCGTAGTACTCCACCTCTCCGGTGAAGCGGCCGTCGTCGCCGACCACCATCCTGGTGGCCACCACCCGGTCCGCGCCCAGGAGTTCGCCGATCGGCTCGACGACCTCGGCGCCGGAGGTGGAGACGATCACCACGTCCCGGCCGGCCGCGTGGTGTTCCTCGATGAGCGAGGCCGCCTCGTCATAAATGATTGGGTCGATGAGATCGTGCAGCGTTTCGGCGACGATCTCCCGGACCTGGGCCACGTCCCAGCCGCGGCAGAGCGACGAGAGATATTCGCGCATCCGCTCCATCTGGTCGTGATCGGCGCCGCCCGCGAGGAACACGAACTGGGCGTACGCGGTGCGCAGTACGGCCCGCCGATTGATCAGGCCGCCTTGGTAGAAGGACTTGCTGAAGGTCAGCGTGCTCGACTTTGCAATGACGGTCTTGTCCAAGTCGAAGAACGCGGCAGTACGGGGAGTCGAGTGAGGCACGGAGTGGTTTTCCACGGGGGCGAGCATAGGCGCCCACCATTCGGCGTAAGGTGTGGCGCGTGGGTTTGCCTGAGAAGGCTCTCGGGTACACCATGGAAGTCACGGATCGTTCGCGACCGTGCTAACCCGGTCCGGCTCCTCCCCCCCCGAGTCGGCCGTGGGGACGACCCCCGCTCTCCCCCCCGGCGGGGGTCGTCGCATGTCCGGGTGCGTTTTTCGCCGTGAGCCCTTGATTCACCTGATTTCCGCGCGCTGTTGGCGCGCGCTTCTGACATGCATATGCCATCACTCAGGGTAGTTGCCGCGCTGCTCTGCGGAGGCTTCACATGCGCCTCAGGAGCCCTCCCGCGTCGCTGGAATAGGTGACGGGGATATTCACAACCGCTGAGTTGTCCACAGTTTTGGGTCAAGATCCACACGGATTTCCCGATCGCTGCACCGTAAAAGTCCGCGAAGTTCGCGGAAGCGCGAGTTGCGTAGCGATAGGGGGACAGAACGTGTCCGGATCATCTACTTCCGACCAGCCGGTGCGAAGCGGTGAAGAGCGGGACGGTCCGCTGCTGATCACCGAGGACGAAGAGCTCCTCGACGACCTTCTGCGGCTCTGTGCGGCGGCCGGTGCGTTGCCCGAAGTGGCACACCGTCCTCCTCTGTGCGCACCGGAGTGGGAATCGGCGCCGTTGGTGATCGTCGGCGCGGATTGTGCCGCGCGACTGTCCGGCACCGGGCGGCGGCCCGGCGTGGTCATCGCCGGGCGGGACGCGGACGACGTCGCGGTGCTGCGGCAGGCGGTGGCGGTCGGGGCGGAGCGGGTGCTGGCCCTTCCGGAGGGCGAGCGCTGGCTGGTGGATCGGATCGCCGACGCGGTCGAGGGAGCGGGCGCGCCGGCCCTGACGGTCGGGGTCATCGGCGGACGGGGCGGCGCCGGGGCGAGCACCCTCGCGGTGGCGCTGGCCGTCACCGCCGCCCGCGCGGGGGAGCGGACCCTGCTGGTGGACGGCGACCCTCTGGGCGGCGGTCTGGACGTCCTGCTCGGCGGCGAGCAGGAGAAGGGGCTGCGGTGGCCGGCGTTCGCCGAGTCGCACGGCCGGGTGGCGGGCGGCGCGCTCGCCGAGTCGTTGCCCCGACTGCATTCCTTACGGGTCCTGAGCTGGGACCGGGGTGCGGAGGTGGCCATTCCGCCGCCGGCGATGCGGGCGGTCCTGGCCGCGGCGCGGCGGCGCGGCGGCGTGGTGGTCGTCGACCTGCCGCGTCGGGTGGACGAGACCACCGCCGAAGCGCTGGCACAGGTGGACGTGGGGCTGCTGCTCGTGCCGGCGGAGCTGCGGGCGGTGGCGGCGGCGCGCCGGGTGGCCGATGCGGTGCGGGCGGTGCTCCGTGACGTCCGGGTGGTGGCCTGCGGGCAGCCCGGGGTGGGGCACGGCGGCGGGCCGGGTGCGGAGGAGACCGCGCGCCTGGTGGGGCTGCCGCTGGCCGGCGAGTTGGCGTGGGACGCGGGGCTGCCGGAGGACCTCGCGCGGGGGACGGTGCCCGGAGCGCGGGCGCGGGGGCCGTTGGCGCGGTTCTGTGCGGGCTTCTGGGAGCGGGCGCGGGGCGGGGGCGCGGAGCCGGTCGGGGGCGCGGGGGAGCGGGAGTTGGGGGGTGCGTCGGAATGAGGCGGCGGATCGCGAGGGCGTTGTGGGGCCGGGGCCGGGCGGCCGCGGGGCGGTGCGGTCCTCGGTTCGGGGATCCGTGGCGGGACGGGCTGCGGTGCGGGGCCGGGTGGTGGTCCCGGGGGAGTAGGTGTGCCGTCGGTCCCTTCGGGGGCGCGGGGGTCGGGGCGGCCGTCCTGGGGGGTGGTGCGGGATGAGCCGGGAGTTGTTGGACGGGGTGCGGCGGCGGCTCGCCGAGGCCGGGGCGGAGCCGACGCCGGCCCGGGTGGCGGTGGCGCTGCGCGCGGAGGGACGACTCCTCGGGGACGCCGAAGTGCTGGGCGTGGTGGGCGCGTTGCGCTCGGAGATGGTGGGCAGCGGGCCGTTGGAGCCGCTGCTGGCCGCGCCCGACGTGACGGACGTCCTGGTGACCGCGCCGGACGCGGTGTGGGTGGACCGGGGCGGCGGGTTGGAGCGCACCGACGTCCGGTTCCGGGACGCGGCCGAGGTGCGCAGACTGGCGCAGCGGCTGGCGGCGGTCGCCGGGCGGCGGCTGGACGACGCCCGCCCGTGGGTGGACGCCCGGCTTCCCGACGGCACCCGGCTGCACGCCGTGCTGCCCCCGGTAGCGGTCGCCGGGACGTGCCTGTCCCTGCGGGTGCTGCGGCCCCGGGCCTTCGCGCTGCCGGAGCTGGTGGCGGCGGGGACGGTGCCGCCGGGCGGCGACCGGCTGCTCCGGGCGCTGCTGGCGGCCCGACTGTCGTTCCTGGTCAGCGGCGGTACGGGGTCCGGCAAGACGACGTTGCTCAGCACCCTGCTGGGCCTGGTCGGTCCGGCCGAACGGATCGTGTTGGCCGAGGACTCCGCGGAGCTGCGGCCGGATCACCCCCATGTGGTGCGGCTGGAGACCCGGCCCGCCAATCAGGAGGGCGCCGGCCGGGTGACCCTTCGGGACCTGGTGCGGCAGGCGCTGCGGATGCGGCCGGACCGGTTGGTGGTCGGGGAGGTCCGCGGAGCCGAGGTCACGGACCTGTTGGCGGCGCTCAATACGGGCCATGAGGGTGAGTGCCTGGCCTAACCATACATGCAGGGGCGCAACTCAACGAGAGTACGCACAACGGGCAACGCCCCTGCTCATAGGGGTAGTTGGCGGACAACGAGAGGCCCCGCCCATGCACCACGGGGGGAGGCGCAGGGACGGGGCCGCTCTGGTCAGCGCGTGGGGTGACCTGCGGGGGACTGGGCTCGCAGTTCTCCCAGCCGTCTTTGGTACAAGGGTCCGGCCACATGCGCCGCCCGTGCCGGAGACGGGGCCGCATCCTCGATCATGCGTTGTGCGGCGGCCTTGAGCAGCGCGGACCAAGCCAACACGTGCTGTTGCGCCGATCGTCCGCACTCCTGGGGTTCACCGGGCAGACACAGCGGAACCTGTTCGGGACCAAGGAGTTTCAGGGCCGCATGCCGAACGTATCCGGCGATCACATGCCACTGTTCCTCGGTCCGCTGAGCACCCCCCTGCCCCTCTTGAAACCAGGTGCCGAAGTCGTCCCCGTGATCGTCCATTTGTGCACTCCTGCGGGTCTCTGGTTACGCGGGTGCGCCGATCGTAGTCCCCTTCACTGACCCGTTCGCCTCCCTTGGGTCACAGTGACCCACTGACGGGGGACACGGCCCGCACGGGCCGCACATGGGGAGGAATTGCGGGGGCGTGCATGACTGCGCCCCTTCGCCGTGAACCGCCGTGATATCGGCCAACACCTGTTCCATCTGGGCGCCACCCCAGATTTCGGAGAGAGGGGATTCCAGTACGTTGCCGATGTTCAGGAAGCGCCCCAGCACACACGGCCACACGTCGCCGTTCGGGCCGATAGCGCATTTCTCATGTGCGCAGTGCCCACACAGATCAGCGATGGTCGGCGCTGCGCCCTTGCTGGCCCTTCCGAACGCCCGTGTACGGTCTCCGCCAACTTGTCCCACGCCAAGGGTTTGCAGGTCTTGCAGCGCCTCTTGAACGCGCTGTTCCTTCTGAACCGCGACGACTCCACCCCGCACGGGAATGTTCAGGCTGAGCGCCTTCTGAACGTTGTTCCGCGTGCGCTTGTGGGAGCCGCGAAGGTTGGTCACCTCGTCGTGCTCACGTGCCGTGTCGGAGTAGTACGACGTGGCGAGCTTGACTCCGAACTCCGTGAACGCATCCCACAACTCGTCCCGAATATGGGACATGTTCGAGAACACCTCGATGGAAAGACCCGCTTCACTTGCATGCCGGATGAGTTCGGGAAGGTGCGGGTAAAGCGTCGGTTCCCCGCCGATGAACTGCACGTCACACGCGCCCATGTCGGCCAGTTGATCGATGGTGTGGCGCCAGTTGTCCACGGTCATCGTGCCGTGAGTCCCCTTGGGGGACGAGTCGGCGTAGCAGTGGTCACAGAACTCGTTGCAGAATCCCGTGACCTCTAACCATGCGAATTTCAGTCGGTTTCGGGCAGTGCTCACTGCGAGACTCCTTACGACTGTCGGTGTGTGAGCCCCGCCCCTGCCGAGGTTCCGAGGCGGGAAGCGCACTTCGGTAACGTTCGGCAGGGACGGGAGTTTATAGATGGCCGGTAGCGGCCATGGTGGGAATCGTGCCGACGAGAACGGCCACGACGAAGACGAACGTGGGCCAAGCCATCCGACCGAGGAACCTTTTCACCATCGGAACGGCTCTCCCTTCCCGCCCGCGCAGAAGGGGCAGGGGACCCGGCCTTTGTGCTGGCACGATTCGCAGCCGCCGAACCCGCAACAGTCGGAACACCACGTTTCGCGGTGCCCGAAGCAACCAGCGCAGATGGTGCACAAGGCTTCGTAGGTGAGAGCAGGAGCGGACTTAGGGCGCTTCGTCGGGGCCTTTCTCGAATTTCGCTTTCGGGCGGGCTTGCTGGCCGTCGCCGTGGTCACAGCCGCCCCCGTCTCTTCTGGCGGGCCATTTCGGCGCGCACCCGCCGCATGGTGAGGCTCTCCGAAAGGTCGTCGGCCGCGCGGTCGTGCTGGGGCTCTTCGTCGCCCTGGTCGGGGCATTGAGGGTGCCCGCATGTGCACTTCGGCCATGCGGCCAGCGCGGAACGGAGCGGCTGACAAGCGTCTTGAAGAAAGCCGGTCGCCGCCCCCTCATGTCGTGACTCGCTGCCGCTCACGACCACTGGGGCACCTCCGGAAGATCCATTCCCGTAGTGGCCAGCACGAGGGAACGGCGGCTCTGCCGAAGCGCCCGTTGGCGTCGCTCATGGGCTACGAGGTACGGGCGAACAAGTCCAATGTCCTCACCCCTCAGCGCGGGCACCGGCGGCGCAGGAACGGCCTGAACGGGCGCGACGAACGGGCGGGACTCCGGCGCCCGGTGGCGCCCTCCAGCGGGGAGGAACCATCGCAGTAACCGAGTCAGGAGTCTGGTTGTATTGGGCATGTCGTCAACCTCCCGGGGTTGGTGGCCACGCCCCCGGATCGGTCGGACGGTCGCGGGGGTACTTGCTGCCTTGTCCACGCTTCTCGCCCGGCGAATGCCTGCATAGCGGCCCCCTGTAGGCCAACTGTCGGCCAGAATGAAGGCATGACCAGCGCTATCGGGGCCAACATCAAGCGTGAGCGTGACCGCCTCGGGTGGAGTCAAGCGCGCCTAGCGAGGGAGGTTTGCCGGGCCGCTGGCGTCCAAGGCGATCCGGTCGGCCGCCAAGAGGTCAGCCGGTGGGAAACAGGGAAGCGCAAGCCGCGCGAATGGCTGCCGTTCCTTGCTGCCGCCCTCGCGGTGCCTGTGGAAGTGCTCACGGCGCCGCAGGCACCCGCTGAGCCGCCTTTGCCGTCATTGGCCGACTACATGCCCGAGGGTGACCCGCTGGCCGCTCTCGGCGCCCGTGAGGGGCGCAGGGTCGGCATAGGCCAGGTGGACGACTTGCAGCAGCGAGTCCATGGCCTACGACTGGCCGACGATGTCCTAGCCGGTGGTGACCTCATTCGGCCCGCGCTGCGGGAACTTCGGTCAGCCGTCCGCCTCTACCGCGAGAGTGCACACACAGACAGCGTTGGGCGCCAACTGCTATGTCAAATCGCTGAGTTAGCGCAGATCGCCGGATGGATTGCCAGCGATGCCGGGCAGCACTCTGAGGCTGAAGAGATCTACCGGCTAGGCATCAGCGCAGCAAGGCAAGCCGAGGACCCCACCCTTGCCGGGAATCTCGCTGGTTCTCTGGCATACCAAATGACCAACACCGGTAGGGAAGTTGAGGGTCTACAGCTTGCCCGTGCAGCGCTTGACGGGGCCGGGCTGGACGTGCCCCCGAAGGCGCGCGCGCTGTACCTTGATCGGGTGGCGTGGGCGCACACGAAAGCTGGGGGCGTTGAGCACACGCAACACGCAATGCGCGCTCTCGGAGAAGCCAGCGAGGCACTAGCCGAGGACAGCGCGGGAACCGAGTCTCCGGCATGGCTCTATTGGGTAGACGCTGGTGAACTTCAGGTCATGGAATCGCGCGTCTACACCGAGTTGCGCCGACCGCTTCGAGCCGTCCCCCTATTGCGTGACGTGCTCAGCCGGTACGACGCGACCCACACGCGGGAATTGGCGCTCTACCTCTCGTGGCTCGCGGTGGCCTACGCCGATGCGAATGAGCCTGAGGAAGCAGCAACCACGGCGGAACGCGTGATCAGCATTTCAGCAGATGTGGCCAGTCAGCGGACGGCCGAACGGGTCCGCGTCGTGCTAGCACGGCTGATGGAGTACGCCGACGTGCCGGAGGTACGGGCGCTTCTGCAACAGTCTGAGTGATCACGGAACGTATATCGAATCCCCCGGTCGGCCGCGACGCTGCGTGATCAAACACGGAAAGCCCGGTACCCACCCGCAGCGAAGCGAGTAGGTACCGGGCATGGGGTCATTCAGAAGTGTTCCGGGCATTCACAGATCACGCCCAGCGCCGCCGGGTCGGGGTCGGTACCGGCCTCAGCCTGGAACAGGCCCAGGAAGAGCGGCCACAGGGGATGAACACTGACCTTGTCGGGGTCTTCGTCCGCCAACACACAAGCCAGTTCCCGGAGTTCGTCACTCAGCGGCGGAAGGCTGTCCGCCCACCAACACTGACGTTGGTAGAGCGATTCGCCGTTCTCGTCCGGCATGTGCCGCATCACGGCTGCGGTGTTCGGGTCATACACGGCGGGACTCCTCAACTGCCGCACGGGCGGCTGCTCTCATGGCTTCCAATGGGTCCGTCTCGCCCGCCTCAGTCGCCCTCTCGTGAGCCGACAAGGCGGCGTCGAGCTGGGCCAGGAAGCGGAGTCCCGGATGAGCGACCGGCGCCCCCGCACTGCCGGGCACAAGAACGCCGTCCCTGGCGATCTGAGCCACCAGCGCGCCCCAGACGGCCCGAAGGTCGTCGTAGCGCTCCCCGTCGCCCTCAGCGGCCGTCACGGGCCTTCTCTCGGCGGTCGTGGCGGTCGCCTTCCGGGCCCGTGCTGCCGCCTTCCTGTGTGCGTCGCTGCAATACCGGGTCCGCCGGTCCGCTGCCGCCGGAAGCTCCACGCCGCACGGGGCGTATTCGCATCGCCTTTTCAATCGTTCCCCCTCTTGAGTTAGCGGACACTCTGGAAGGTCGTGTCCGGGACGGACGCGTTTTTCTTTGGGGAGCTGGGATCGCCAGAGCGCATGTCCACCGAACTTTCGGAGCGCTCTGCCCTCCCTTCGGCGCGGAAGGCAGAATGAATGCGCTCAGGCGTCACGGCGCGTTTCAATCACGGGACGACATCGCTTGCATTCGATGGTCCAGCAATCCGAACGCTCATCGCGCCGCGCATCTGCGGGCAATTGCTCCTGGAGCCGGTAGCCGATTCGCTGGCACGAGCGGCAGCGCGCGGGAATGCGCGGTCTGTTGTCTCCGCTGAGCACTGCCCGACCATCCGGCCGCACCCATGCCGGGCGCATCCACGAAGGCCACTCGCTCAACTCCTCAGCCGTGCCAGGAATCTCGTGAACCCTGAACGCAATCAGCGTGCGGCCATCGCTGAGTTTGTGGGCAGCCCCCCTCTTGCGCGCCCACCCCTTTCCGGTGAGGTACCCCCCTATGTCGTCAGGGCACTGGATACACATGCCCGCCCCCAGGGACACGCGGTCAATACGCACCCCTGAGAGCAGTTCAACGAACAAGGGAGTCAGGCCAGTTCGGCAAGCTCAGCGGAGACAAGCCACTCAGCCTCGCTCTGTGGAACGTCGTACATCTTGCCATTCTGGAGGACGTGCGACGGGATGCCGTTGGTGGTCGGGCCGTAGCTCATGTGGCCGGTCATGCGAACGGTCACGGTCGGCTCATCGGCGTTGAAGAAAGACATGGTGGAGAACTCCTCTTAGGCGGTAACGGTGATCTTGCAGACGGCAGCGGCATTCGGGACGGCGATGGCAGCACGAGCGATTGCGCGCACGGCGGTGCCATCCTTGAGGAATCCGAACTGATCGGAAATCTGGAACCCGGCATCCTTCCGCCACACAGCGAAAATCTGGTCCGCCTCGTAGGCGAGAACGTCCGTGCCCGGCATGAACGAAGAGATCCACACTGGAACTCCCAGAATCGCCCGCTGAATACCAGCGGTGGGAGAACCAGCCGACTCGCTCAGAAGCGGCTTCAGCGAACCGGAGGTCTCTCGCAGTGCCATAAGCCCCGCCCACGTGGTCGGGTGCATCACAACGGCCGTCGCCTTCGAGTTGACCGCTTCGAGCTTCCCGAACGCGGCAACGAACGCGTCAAGGTCCTTGAATCCGCCCTTGGCTTCGTGGGTCTGGATTCCCGGCGTGTTCGCGATGCCCACAAATCCCTTGTTAGCCCCTGTGCCTACTAGGGCCTCGCGGTCGAACCCAAGAGAGACGGACCGCATAAGCGACTTGGCCACCGGGTTCATGAATGCCGAACCCCCGTCTTCTACAAGCTCGTTGGCCAACATATCTGCGGCTGCGATTTTCCTCGGTGTCACCTTCAGCGGTTCAGCGCCGAAACCTCCGGTCGGCAGGTCATCAAGCTCTGATACGAAACCAGCCGTGAAGTCCGAGCGGATCACGGGGAAGGAGTAGGTTTCAGCGTTCGTCTGCACCCGGTTTACGCCGGACGCCATAACGACCGACTGAGGGGCGAGAAGGTCAACGAACTTGGTTGCCATCTCTTCCGGGCTAAAAGCCTTGCCGGTACCCACCGTGGTGACGCCGCGCGCTGCCTGAATGGAACGACTCATGAGATCGCCCGGCGTTGCGGTGTTCACGCTCTCGCTGCGAGCGGTGAAATCCCGCTTAGTTCCCATGGTCTTGAGCGGGGAGGTTATGCACATGGCTTCATCCTCAGCGGCCGCAGCGGTGATGTGACGCTTCGCCGTGGTGTCGTGTTCGGCTATTTCATCCAGCAAGGCCGTTTCCCGCTTTCGCTCAGCAGGTGTCAGAGAACGATTCTGGGACTGCGTGGAGAGTTCCCGCAGCTTATTTGCCGCGACCTCTCGCCTTTCCATGGCATCATTTGCAATTTCGGCGTGATTCAAGGGGTGCTCCTTAGTGGGAACGGGAATCTTGACCACCGACTCACGTGAGTCGGTGATGTAGATACGAGAAAAGCCCGGATTCCTCGCTCAACCGTGGCAGCGGTCGCTCAGCAAGAAACCCGGGCTTTGAGTTAGGGGAACGCACTGCCATGCATCCTCGGGGGTGCACAAGAAACCGGCGGCGGAGTCCCCTCAACGGCTGGCCGGTCGCCTCTGTGCATCCCTTCACTTGCACTAGAGCGCAAGGGTTGCCTGGCGAGGGGCTTTCCTTCACTTTCGGGGAGGCTGGATTTTGTGACGTCCGTCACGGTGCGGTGAAGCGGTGATTGAAGGGCGTTTCTCGTTTTCCTTGTGAGTTTCTACAGGGATATCTGAAACTTGGTAAGAACCACCGTTCCACCGCACTCCGCTGGCCAGGGCTTGGCTCCGCAGGTTGCCCGCAGGTGTGTGCATCGCGCTCGCTGCTGTGCCAGGGCAAGTGCCTCAGTCTTGCTGCCGGTGACGGAGTGGCGTTTTGAAGGCCGATCCTGTTTTCCCTGTGGAGTTTCACAAGGGTATTGAGATCTCCTACCAAACCGTCACTTCGTCATCTCCGCTGTCCGGTTCTGAGGCCGGAGGGCGTCAGTGGGCCCCAGACGCACGAAACGGCCGCCACTGGGGCAAGACTCCAGGGCGGCCGTCAACGGCTCACAGATCGCCTTACGCGGCCTTCTGGTACTCATCCTCGGTGGCGGTGATACCGGCAAGCTCTGCTGCCGCAGGGTCATCCCGGAACCACGCCGGACCCTCGAACTCAACCGACACCCGCTTTGGGTCAAATCGCCTTGGTGCACCGGGTGTTGCGGGGCGGACTACCACCCGGGCCCCCAGGTCGGCCAACAAGGCCCGTCGTCCTTCTTCCGTTCGCCGCTGCCACTCGTTCGCCACCGTTCCCCCAGCGTCCACCCAGCGGCCTTCGGCGTGGTTGGCTTCCGTGCGCAATTCGGCTTGCCGGTTTTCCAGCGCGGTCAACTGTGCAATGGCCACGCGTGCCGCCGTTCCGTTCGGGTCGAGTTGAGCCAGGTTCCCGGCAAGGCGCTCAATCTGCGTCGTCACCTCAGAGAGTTGCAGTACCGCGCTGCCATCAGGTTCCGTCCAGCGCTTGAGTGCGAATGTGCCGAACCGCTTCAAGTACTCGGCGGAAACGAGTTCGTCTAGGTGGTGCGCCGTGATGACGTTCGGGCGGTGAATTCCCCGCTTGCCGACACCGGCGCCGCATACATAGGTGCTGTAGTCCTTGCCGTTGACCTCACGGCGCTGCCGGTAAAGGGGACCGCTGCACTCGGAGCACATCGCGACGTGGAGAAGTAGGGCCTTGCCGCTGCGCTCAACTCCGCGCCCTTTGGACTTGCCGTCAATGATTGCGCGTACTGCCGCCCAGGTCTCGCCGTTAAGGATCTCGGGTCCGGCGGAAATGGGGCGTCCTTCTGCGTCAAGGACGGGTTGATTGTGGATCGCTCCGCGCTTCTTGCCAGGAACGGACTGGACTAGCCACCCGCGAACGGCAGGCGTGTAGAGAACGTCCCGCAGCGTTGTGGTGTGCCATTTTCCTCCGCGCATCTTGCGCCCGTCCCGCTGTCTTGCGTGCTCTGCCGGAGGGAGAATTTCACGCTCGTTCAAATCACGAGCAAGGCCAGTCAGTGTTGCGCCATGATTGATGAGCTTGTCCGCGCACTCTCGGATGATCGCTGCGGCTGTTTCGTCGATCGTCCAACGCTTGTCGTTCACCGGGCCGGTAACTTTGTATCCGTAGGGTGCAAGCCCACCCAGGTGGTTGCCGCGCGAACGGAAGTGCTCTTTCGAGGCCACAATGCGTGCGGTAATCATTTCGCGTTCGTGTTGGGCGAACGCAGCGAGAACGCCAATGACGATACTCGCGCTTTCTGGGCTGACAATTCCGTCTGCCGTGATTATCGTCGTCTGCATTGACTTTGCGGCAGCGAGAAGGCGTTCAAATTCCAAAATGCTTCGCGCGAAGCGATCGAGCTTCGCGGCAATCACGTAGTCAACGCGTGGAAGCCAGGAAAGCACTTCCCGCATACCGGGCCGGTCTTCGAGCTTGCTTGCCCCACTGACGTTCGTGTCAGTGGCAACGTGCACCACCTTCCATCCGCGCTGTTCGGCGTAGGCACGGCACGCGGCAATGCGGTGGTCGGGGGCTTCCTCGGCGAAGAGCCGGGACAGTCGGTCGTAGATCACGCAGGTGGGCTGACTCATGGAAACCCCTAGAGCGCAACGGTTCCCTAGGCCATGGACGGCTAGGGAGGGCACCCGGGGGGCTCCGGGACCGTTCATGCCAATGCCGCGTGCGATGTGCCGGCCCGGCTGGAGGCGCTCGGCTGCACCGCCGGACTGGACCGGGCGGCCCTGCACAGCCAGTTGGCGGCCGCGTTGTCCGTCGTGCTGCACCTGGTCCGCGACCGCGCGGGGCGGCGGCGCATCGCCGAGATCCACGTCCTGGAACGGGACCGGGACGGCTTCGTGGTGACGGTGCCGGCCGCCGTGTGGAGCCCGGAGGGGTTCCAAGAGGCGCGCGGCTGGGGGCGGTTGGCCCGGTTGTGCGAGAGGGGTGGGGAGACGTGCTGAGCGGGCGGGCGGGGGCGCTGGTGGTGCCGGCAGTGGTGGTGGGGTGCCTGGTGCTGCTGGCGTGGCGGCTGCGGCGCGAACGGGCCCTGCGGCGACGGGCGGCGGCGGTCCTGGGGGACGTCGGGGCGGCGCACGCCGCGGTCGGGTGGCCTGGCCGGGGGCGTGCGGCGGCGCTGCGGGAGTGGGGGGCCGGGCGGGCGGCCGACGGCGAGGGGGCACGGCGGTGGCGGCTCGGGCGCCGGATCGAGGTCGGCGCGGAGGTCTGGTGCCTGCCGGCCGGCATCGCGCTGGGGGTGCTGGGGCGGTCGGTGCTGCCCGTTGCGGGCGCGGCGGCGGCCCTGGTGGTCGTACGGCGGTGGCTGGCCGGGCGGGCGCGGCGGCGGGCGGCGGACCGGCGGGCGGCGGCGGTGATCCGGTTCTGCGGGGCGGTGGCGGGGGAACTGCGGGCCGGCCGGCAGCCGGACCGGGCCCTGGTCGCGGCCGGCGTGGCGGGCTTGGGGGAGGCCGGGCCCGCGGTGCTGGCGGCCGCGCGGTACGGCGGGGACGTCCCCGGGGCGCTGCGGGCGGCGGCGCGCCGGCCCGGGGCCGAGGGGCTGATCGGGGCGGCGGCGTGCTGGCGGGTCGCCGTGGAGGGCGGGGCGGGGCTGGCCCGCGGGCTGGAGCGGATCGCGGCCGGCCTGGCCGCGCAACGGGACCAACGGGAGGAGCTCCAGGCCCAGTTGGCCGGCCCGCGGGCCACTGCCCTGATGCTCGCGCTGCTCCCGGTGGGCGGGCTGGTGATGGGCGGTGCGCTCGGCGCCGACCCCCTGGGGGTGCTGCTGCACACCCCGGCCGGGTGGGGCTGCCTGCTCGTCGGCGGGCTCCTGGAGTGGGGCGGAGTGGCCTGGACAGGCCGGATCGTCGCCGATGCGTCGGCGGTACGGAAGTGAAGGGGGCGGGTGTGATGAGTCCGGAAGTTGTCCACAGGGTGGGGATGGTGGCGTTGGCCGCCGCGATCCTGCTGTGTACGGGGGCGCTGGTGCGGGCGGTGCGCGTGGAGCGTGCGGTGCGGCGGCGGGTGCCGAGCGTGCTGGCGGGGGCGACGGGCGGCCTGGACGGCGGCGAGAGGGGCCTGCGCGCACGGGTGCGGTGGGTCGTCCGGGGCCGGTGGTGGGGGCGCGGAGCAGCCCGGGAGGACGGTCTGCCGGAGGCGTGGCTGCGGGAGTGGGGCGGGCCCCTGGGAGCGGGCGGCGGTGCGGCCGTCCTCCTGGGTGGTGTGACCGGTGCCCTGGTGGGGATCGCCGTCGGCTGGGGCGCCCACCACTGGCTGCGGTGGCAGCGGGGCGCGGCGGCGGATCGGGCCGCGGAAGCGCGGGTGGCCGCCGAACTCGCTCCGGCCGGCGAGTTGTTGGCGGCCTGCCTGGCGGCCGGCGCCGGCCCCCGGGAGGCGGTCGAGGCGGTGGGGCGGTCGCTGGACGGAACGGTCGCCGAGCGGCTGAGGCACATCGCGGCGGAACTGCGCCTGGGCGGCGAACCCGCCGCCGCATGGGCGCGGTTGGCGGAGCTCCCGGGAGCCGGGGCGCTGGCGCGCTGCATGGAGCGCGCGGGGATATCGGGGGCCCCGGCCGTCGAGCCGGCCCTGCGGGTCGCGGCCGAACTGCGTGCCGAGTGGGGCCGGGCCGCGGTCGCACGGGCCCGACGGGCGGGGGTGTTGGTCACCCTCCCGTTGTCGGGGTGCTTCCTGCCGGCCTTCCTCGTCCTCGGGGTGGCGCCGGTGCTGATCGGGCTGGCGGGCGGGCTGTTGGGGGGTGACGGCATGAGGTGAGGCGACGGTGCGCGGCCCGGTGGCAGGGGTACGCGCGAGGCCGGTCCCGGCCGCGACCGGGGCTCACACGGTCACGGCTGCACAAGCAGATGCACATATCCAGGCAGATTCAGGCAGGTTCGGGAGATTTCCAGGAGGCAGGACATGTTCCGTCGATGGTGGTCGCGGGTGCGCGCGGCAGGGGTGGACCGCGGGATGAGCACCGCGGAGTACGCGGTGGGGACGCTCGCGGCGTGTGCGTTCGCGGCGGTGCTCTACAAGCTGGTGACGAGCGGGCCGGTGGTCGCGGCGCTGCGGTCGATGCTCCAGAGGGCGCTCGATGTGCCGTTCTGAGGGCCGCGGGCGGGTCCGTGCCGCGCGCGCCGGTGCGGGCCCGCCCGGCGGGCCGGGAGCGCGGGACGCCGGGTTCGTGACGGCGGAGGCGGCGGTGGTGCTGCCGGTGCTGGTGGTCGTCGCGGTGGCGCTGGTCTGGGGGTTGCTGGCCGCCTGCGCCCGGATCGCCTGCGTGGACGCCGCGCGGGCCGGGGCGCGCGCGGCGGCGCGGCAGGAGCCCTCGGCCCAGGTGCTCGCGGCCGCGCGGGCGGCGGCTCCCCGGGGTGCGCGGATCGCGGTGACCCGGGAGGGCGACCTGGTGCGCGTACGGGTCGAGGCCGGGCTCCCGGGAGTGGGGCGGTTGCCGGTACGGGTCGGGGGAGAGGCGGTGGCCCTTGCGGAGGAAACGGTGCGCTGACGAGGGTTCCGCCACGGTGTGGACGGTCTGCGCGGCGGCGGCGCTGTGTGCGGTCTTCGCGGCGTTGATGGCCGTCGGCCAGGCGGTCACCGCCCGGCACCGGGCGGGCGGTGCGGCCGACTTGGCGGCGCTGGCGGCCGCCGATCAGGCGCTCCGGGGCCCGGTGGCGGCCTGCGCCACGGCGCGCCGGGTGGCCGCCGGGCAGCACGCCCGGCTGGTGCGCTGCGCGGTGGCCGGGCCGATCGCCGACGTCACGGCGGAGGCGGGCGGCGGCCCGTTCACCGCGCGGGTGCGAGCCCGCGCGGGCCCGACGACGGGCTCGCCGGCCGCGCCCGTGCCGCTGAGTTGGGGCGGGCGGTTGCCGCCGGCGCGGGGGTCGTTCGGGAAGCCCGACGCCGTGCGGGCGCGGGGCCGTCCGGGCGCCGCGGGGCTCCGGGCGTCGTGGCGGTCTGCCCTCCCGGCAACGCCCCAGCGGTGCGGGCCGGGAGTGAGGCGTGCCCGTGAAGTCCCGCTCGACGACGGGCACTTGGTGCGCACCGTGGCCGTACGGCGGGACGGTCCCCGGACGCCCCACGCGGGGTCGGTGCCACGGCCGGGGCCAACGCCCCGTGCGCCCGGCGCGGTTGGCGCGTGGTGGGGGCGGCGAACGTCAGCCGGGGGGAGCGCCTGGGGCGCCGCGGAGGAGTTCGGTGAGGAGGCGGAGGGCGCCGCGCTTGTGAAGCGGGTCGTTGCCGTTGCCGCACTTGGGGGACTGGATGCAGGACGGGCAGCCGGCGTCGCACTCGCAGGCGGCGATGGCGCTGCGGGTGGCGGCGAGCCAGTCGGCGGCCGTGTGGAAGGCGCGCTCGGCGAAGCCCGCGCCGCCGGGGTGGCCGTCGTAGACGAAGACCGTCGGCAGCAGCGTGTCCGGGTGCAGGGGGACGGAGACGCCGCCGATGTCCCAGCGGTCGCAGGTGGCGAAGAGCGGCAGCATCCCGATGGAGGCGTGCTCGGCGGCGTGCAGGGCGCCGCCCAACTGCTGCGGGCCCACCCGGGCGGCGTCGAGCTGGTCCTCGGTGACCGTCCACCACACCGCGCGGGTGCGCAGCGTACGGGGCGGCAGGTCCAGCTTGGTCTCGCCCAGGACCTCCCCGGTGATCAGTTTGCGACGGAGGAAGGAGACGACCTGGTTGGTGACCTCCACGGAGCCGAAGCACAGTCGGGCGTCGCCCCAGGGGACCTCGGTGTCGGTCTCCAGGACGGAGATCGCGGTGGTGTCGCGGGCGGTCGTGGAATACGGCGGATTGGCCTCCTCCACGAGGGCGACGTCGTCCGCCAGGTCCAGGTGCCGGACGAGATAGCTGCGGCCCTGGTGGAGGTGGACCGCCCCCTCGTGGACGGTGGTGTGCGCCGCCGCGGCGTCGACGGTGCCCAACAGCCGGCCGGTGCCGGCCTCCACGACCTGGACGGGGGAGCCGCCCTGGCCGCGGATGTCGGTGAGGTCGGCGGCCCGCTCGCGGCGCGTCCAGTACCAGGCGGCGGTGCGCCGCCGCAGCAGGTTGGCCGCCTCCAACTGCGGCAGCAGTCCGGCGGTCTCCGGGCCGAAGAGCGGGAAGTCGGCCTCGGTGAGCGGCAGTTCGGCGGCGGCCGCGCAGAGGTGCGGGGCGAGGACGTACGGGTTGTCCGGGTCGAGCACGGTCGACTCGACGGGGCGGTCGAAGAGCGCCTCGGGGTGGTGGACGAGATAGGTGTCCAGCGGGTCGTCGCGGGCCACCAGGACGGCCAGCGCGCCCTGTCCGGCGCGCCCGGCCCGGCCGGCCTGCTGCCACAGCGAGGCCCGGGTGCCGGGGTAGCCCGCGATGACCACGGCGTCCAGGCCGGAGACGTCCACGCCCAGTTCCAGCGCGGTGGTCGCGGCCAGGCCGAGGAGATCCCCGCTGTGCAGGGCGCGTTCGAGGGCCCGGCGCTCCTCGGGCAGATAGCCACCGCGGTACGCGGCGACCCGCGCGGGCAGCGAGCGGTCCACCTCGGCGAGCCGTTCCTGGGCGATCAGGGCGATCAGTTCGGCGCCGCGCCGCGAGCGGACGAAGGCGACCGTGCGGACCCCTTGGACGGCGAGGTCGGTGAGCAGGTCGGCGGTCTCCGCGGTCGCCGTGCGGCGGACCGGGGCGCCCTGCTCGCCGTGGAGCTCGGTCAGCGGCGGTTCCCACAGGGCGAACACCAACTCGCCGCGGGGCGAGGTGTCCTGCGTGATCTCCGCCACGGGCAGGCCGGTGAGCCGGGACGCCGCCTGCGCCGGCTCCGCGGCGGTGGCGGACGCCAGCAGGAAGACCGGTTCGGAGCCGTAGCGGGCGCACACCCGGCGCAGCCGGCGGATGACCTGGGCGACGTGGGAGCCGAAGACGCCGCGGTAGGTGTGGCATTCGTCGATGACGACGTAGCGCAGCGCGCGCAGGAACGAGGACCACCGGGAGTGGGCCGGGAGGACGCCGCGGTGCAGCATGTCCGGGTTGGTCAGGACGTAGTTGGCGTACTGGCGGACCCACTCGCGCTCCTGGACCGGGGTGTCGCCGTCGTAGACGGCGGGCCGGACCGCGGTGCCGAGCGGGGCGGCCAGTTCGCGCACCGCCCGCCGCTGGTCGGCCGCCAGGGCCTTGGTGGGCGCGAGGTACAGGGCCGTGGCCCCCCGCCCGTTGGGCGCCTCCGAGCCGTCCAGCAGCGTGGAGAGGACCGGTGCCAGGTACGCCAGGGACTTGCCCGAGGCGGTGCCGGTGGCGACCACGACGGATTCGCCGCGCAGCGCGTGTTCGGACGTCCGTGCCTGGTGGGCCCAGGGGCGATCGATTCCGGCCGAACGGATGGCATCGATCACTTCCGGTCGGATCCGTGCCGGCCAGTCGGCATGGGTGCCGATGCGCGGGGGCAAGTGCTCCGTATGAGTGATGCGCGCAGCACGGGTCGCGCCCCGGGCGAGACCGTCGAGAATCATGCCTGGGGACGTGCGCGCGTCACGCTCCGGCGGACGTGGATTGGAGGCCATCGGCACCGAGTGTGTCACCGGTGTGACGGACAATGCTCACAAGGCGTCGTGCACGCCTGCTGGTAAGTGATTGAATGCCATGGCGGCTGCCGATCCGCCCCTACCTCGGTGGGGAGGCCCCAGGGGGGCGACCGCTCGATAGCAAGGTGCTGGAGGATCCGTGGACCTGTCCCTGTCGACCCGGACCGTTGGCGACCGTACGGTCGTCGAGGTCGGTGGCGAGATTGATGTATACACCGCGCCCAAGCTGCGCGAGCAGCTGGTCGAGCTTGTGAACGACGGAAGCTACCACCTCGTGGTGGACATGGAACGTGTCGACTTCCTGGACTCCACAGGGCTCGGCGTCCTGGTCGGCGGGCTCAAGCGGGTGCGCGCCCACGAGGGCTCGCTGCGCCTGGTCTGCAACCAGGAGCGCATTCTCAAGATCTTCCGAATCACCGGTCTGACCAAGGTGTTCCCGATCCACACCTCGGTCGACGAAGCCGTCGCAGCCACTGACTGACGGTTCGCCGGTCCCCCGCGCCAAGGGTGCGGGGGGTGGAAGGAGTGGGGGGTACCGGGCGCGCTCGTCCGGCCCCCCGCGTTGCACGTCCGCATCCTGAGGGGGATGGCATGGCCACCGTCGAACTTCGCTTCAGCGCCCTTCCCGAGCACGTCCGGACCGCGCGTCTGGTCGCGGCTGCCGTGGCGCGGCGCGCGGGGGTGGACGAGGCCGTGCTGGACGAGGTGCGGCTCGCCGTCGGCGAGGCGTGCAGTCGCGCCGTGGGGATGCACGAGAGCCACGGCATCTCGGCGCCGGTGCGGGTGGTGCTGGTCGAGGACGAGGCCGAGAAGAAGTTCTCGATCGAGGTGGGCGACGAGGTTCCCGGCTCCGGTGGGACCGCCGCGGGCGGAGTTCCGGCCGAGGGCGGCGGGGAGAGCGACGCCGAGGGCGAGGACGAGATGGGCCTCGCGGTGATCAGCGGGTTGGTCGACGACGTCGAGGTGTCCTCCGGCGAGAACGGCGGGCGGATCCGGATGAGCTGGCCCGCGCATCCCACGCCGGTGCTGCCGTAGCGAGTGGGGCCGTCAGGCACGGGGCGGTTGGTGCCTCGTCGGGCGGGTGGATTGGTTCGTTGGGCGGGCGTCGTTGGTGGCGCCCTCGCTCCGGGGTTGTCTGCCCTCGCTTCGGGGGTGTCTGAGGTGGGTGTTGTCGGGCCGTGGGGCTCGGCGTTTTCGCGTGGGCGTTTCCGTGTGGTGTGTTCCTGACCGGCCGTCGGCACCGCCGGTTCTCTTGTCTGTTGCCGCCTGTCGGCGTCTGCCGCCGCCCGTTTCTGTCTGCTGGCGTGCCGAGTTGGGTCGGTGCAGCCTGCTTCTCCCTGGGCCCGAGGCGGCGACGGAGCCGTTGGACGGGCCGCCCGTCCGGCCGGCCGTTGAGGCCGTCTACCCCGACGCGTTCCGGCGTAGCCCGGGTGCTCCGTCATGGCCGGTGTGTGCCGTTGTGGGCGATGCGATCCGGACGTGATCTGACGGGACGTCACCACGTGGTGCGGGGCCGCTGGAGGGGGTGGGTGAGGGCTTCGGAGGGGTGTCGGGCGGCTCAATTCCCTCCCGTTTCACGGCGGTCACGGGGGGATCGGGGTGCGGTGAAAGGTCTTTGAGCAGCGAGGATCGTGGGAAATTCCGATCATCGGTCAAGGGTCAGCGAATTCGCCGGTTTACTTCGTGCGGGCGAATTCGGCGAACCCCCGGCCTTTTGATCTTCGCCGGGAACAGGCGAATTCCCTTTGAGGCGCCCTGTTTTGATCAACCGCGGCTCCCTACAATCCGTCCACATCTTGCTCAGGACGCCTGAGCGTGCTTCCGCGCGCCCATGTGCCATAACGTCAAGGAGGACGAATGGCGGGGCCTCTCACCCCTCAGTTGATGGACACCCCCACCGTGCTGGCCGAACCGTCACTCACCGCGGGCAACCGCGGGATCGTGCTGGTGATCGCCGTCGTCGCCCTGGCCGCCCTGGCGGTCGCGGCGGTGCTGGTCCGCCAAGTGCTCGCGGCCGGTGAGGGCACCGACAGTATGAAGAAGATCGCGGCGGCGGTGCAGGAAGGCGCAAACGCCTACCTGGCACGGCAGTTGCGGACCCTCGGCGCATTCGCCGTGGTCGTGTTCTTCCTGCTCATGTTGCTGCCCGCGGACAATTGGTCGCAGCGCGCCGGACGGAGCGCCTTCTTCTTGATCGGCGCGGCTTTCTCGGCGGCCACCGGCTATATCGGCATGTGGCTTGCGGTGCGTAGCAATGTGCGTGTGGCGGCAGCGGCCCGTGAGGCGACTCCGGGAGAGGACGCGACGCAGCAAACGGATCTTACGGCGGTCGCGCACAAAGCGATGAAGATCGCTTTCCGTACCGGTGGCGTCGTCGGCATGTTCACCGTGGGACTCGGCCTGCTCGGCGCGTCCTGCGTGGTGCTGGTGTACGCGGTGGACGCGCCCAAGGTGCTGGAGGGCTTCGGCCTCGGCGCCGCGCTGATCGCGATGTTCATGCGGGTCGGCGGTGGCATCTTCACCAAGGCCGCGGACGTCGGCGCCGACCTCGTCGGCAAGGTCGAGCAGGGCATCCCGGAGGACGACCCGCGCAACGCCGCCACCATCGCGGACAACGTCGGCGACAACGTGGGCGACTGCGCCGGCATGGCGGCCGACCTCTTCGAGTCGTACGCGGTGACCCTGGTCGCCGCGCTCATCCTGGGCACCGCGGCCTTCGGCGACGCCGGGCTGGCCTTCCCGCTGCTGGTGCCCGCGATCGGGGTGCTCACCGCGATGGTCGGCATCTTCGTCGTGGCGCCCCGGCGCCGGGACCGCAGCGGGATGACCGCGATCAACCGCGGCTTCTTCATCTCCGCGGGCATCTCGGTGGTGTTGGTGGCCGTCGCGGTCTTCGCCTACCTGCCGTCGAGCTACAAGGACCTCGCCGGCGTCAACGACCCGGAGATCCTGGGCCGTAGCGGCGACCCGCGGGTGCTGGCACTGGTCGCGGTGGCCATCGGCATCGTGTTGGCCGGGCTGATCCAGCAGTTGACCGGCTACTTCACCGAGACCAACCGGCGGCCCGTACGGGACATCGGCAAGACCTCGCTGACCGGGCCGGCCACCGTCGTGCTCTCCGGCATCTCGATCGGCCTCGAATCGGCGGTCTACTCCGCCGTGTTGATCGCGCTGGCGGTCTACGGGGCGTTCCTGTTGGGCGGCGCCTCGATCACGCTGGCGCTGTTCGCGGTGGCGTTGGCCGGCACCGGCCTGCTGACCACCGTCGGGGTCATCGTCGCGATGGACACCTTCGGTCCGGTCTCCGACAACGCGCAGGGCATCGCCGAGATGTCCGGCGACGTGACCGGGGACGGCGCGCAGGTGCTCACCGACCTGGACGCGGTGGGCAACACCACCAAGGCCATCACCAAGGGCATCGCCATCGCCACCGCGGTGCTCGCGGCCTCCGCGCTGTTCGGCTCGTACCGGGACGCGATCGCCAACGCCGTACGGGAGATCGGCCAGGCGGCCGGCGGGATGAGCCTGAGCCTGGACATCTCGCAGCCCAACAACCTGGTGGGGCTGATCCTGGGCGCGTCGGTGGTCTTCCTGTTCTCCGGGCTGGCGATCAACGCGGTGTCGCGGTCGGCCGGGGCGGTGGTCTTCGAGGTGCGCCGGCAGTTCCGGGAGAAGCCCGGGATCATGGACTACACCGAGAAGCCCGAGTACGGGCGGGTGGTCGACATCTGCACCAAGGACGCGCTGCGCGAACTGGCCACGCCGGGGCTGCTGGCGGTGCTCACGCCCATCGTGGTGGGCTTCGCGCTCGGCGTCGGCGCGCTCGGCTCGTTCCTGGCCGGGGCGATCGGCTCCGGCACGCTGATGGCGGTCTTCCTCGCCAACTCCGGTGGCGCGTGGGACAACGCCAAGAAACTGGTCGAGGACGGCCATCACGGCGGCAAGGGCAGCGAGGCGCACGCCGCCACGGTCATCGGCGACACCGTCGGCGACCCGTTCAAGGACACCGCGGGCCCGGCGATCAACCCGCTGCTCAAGGTGATGAACCTGGTGGCGCTGCTCATCGCGCCGGCCGTGGTGAAGTTCTCGTACGGCCACGACAAGAGCCTCGGCATCCGGGTCGCGGCCGCCGCGTTGGCGCTCGTGGTCATCGTCGGCGCGGTGTACCTCTCCAAGCGGCGCGGCATCGCCGTGGGTGACGAAGGCAACACCACGGAGGACCCCGAGAACGTCGCCAAGTCGACCGAGACCGCCGTGGCGTCCTGAAGGCCAGGGCCGCAGGTACGGCCCTCCGACCGCTCAACGGGCGGGTGTACGGCGCTTTTTGTGCGCGCCGGACACCCGCCCGCGGCGTCTCCGGACCCGCCCGCGGTCCTTGGTGCAAATGGCTGCAATGCGGGCCGGGCCCGAAGCCCGACCAGGGGGCGAGGCCGGTCGGACGTGTATGTTCCGGGGCCGAGAGCCATGGAAGGGACCAATCCGGTGAACAAGAAGCTCGTGGCTGCCCTGTCCGGCGGTGCCGCACTCCTGCTCGCGCTGACCGGTTGCAGCAGCGACAACTCGAAGAAGCTCGACGACTGGGCGAAGACGTTCTGCGACCCCGCGCAGGCTCCGTTCAAGCAGATCCAGGACGCCAACGCGGCCATGCAGACGGCCGACAGCGGCAACACGGACTCCAAGAAGGTCCAGCAGACCGACTCGGCGGCCTTCCAGAAGATCTCGGCGGCCTACGCCCAACTGGCCAAGTCCCTGGACAAGGCGGGGGCGCCGCCGAGCGAGGGCGGCGAGGACGCGCAGAAGAACGCGGTCAAGGAACTCAACTCGCTGTCCGCGGGGTACGCCGACCTCAAGAAGCAGGTGGACGGCCTGGACACCGGCGACAAGCTGAAGTTCGCCGACGGGCTGCGCAACCTGTCCAACGGGATCAACAAGCTCAACGCCAAGAGCGAACAGGCCTTCAAGAAGCTGGAGGCCGGCGACGTGGGCAAGGCGATGGCGCGGCAGAAGGGCTGCCAGAACCAGGGCGCCTCCAACGGGCCGTCGGCGGCGCCGTCCAAGAGCGCCTAGCGGACCGGTCCGTGGGGTTCCCGCGGACCGGTCGGAACAGCCCGTGGCGACGGCCCGGCGACGCGCCCGAGAGGGGCGGGGCGCGGGGCCGTCGCCGATTGTCGGTGGCAGGGCCGACAATGGTGGGGTGACGATGCACCTCCCCACCGCAGATGCCCAGGACCCCGAGAGCAGCGCGCGGACCAACCGGCTGCGCGAGGCGCTGTTGGCCGCCGCCTTCACCGCCGACGGCCTGTTGGAGCTGCTGGGCGCGCCCGCGTACGCGGCGTTGGCCCGCAGCGAGACCGTGCCCGCGCTGCGCGCGACCCGGGGCGAGGGCCCCCTGGAGACGCTGGTGCGGCTGTTCCTGTTGCAGCGTCCGGTGGCCGAGGCGCGGGCGGCCGCGGTGCTGCCGCTGGCGGACTGCCTCGCCGACGGCTGGCTGGTGCGGGACGGCGACGAGGTGCGCGCCACGGTGGACGTGCGGCCGTACGGCGGCCCCGACGGGGAGGACTGGTGGATCGTCTCCGACCTCGGCTGCGCGGTCGGCGGCGCGGGCGGCATCCGGGGCGGGGCGGGGGCGGACCGCTCCGGGCTGGTGCTCGGCGTCGGCGGGGCGTCCACGACCCTCGCCGGGATCACCGCGCGCCGCCCGGTCGCCAAGGCGCTCGACCTCGGCACGGGTTCCGGCATCCAGGCGCTGCACGCCGCCCAGCACGCCACCCACGTCACCGCCACCGACCTCAACCCCCGCGCGCTGCGCATCGCGGCGCTGACGCTGGCGCTCTCCGGGGCCGGTTCGGCGGAGCTGCGCGAGGGCTCGCTCTTCGAGCCGGTGGGCGAGGAGCGCTACGACCTGATCGTCTCCAACCCGCCGTTCGTGATCTCGCCGGGCGCGCGGCTCACCTACCGGGACGGCGGGATGGGCGGCGACGACCTGTGCCGCACCCTCGTCCAGCAGGCCGCCGCGCACCTCAACGACGGCGGGTACTGCCAACTGCTCGCCAACTGGCAGCACGTGGCGGGCGAGGAGTGGCAGGACCGACTGCGCTCCTGGGTGCCGCGCGGCTGCGACGCCTGGATCGTGCAGCGCGAGGTGCAGGACGTCACCCAGTACGCCGAGCTGTGGCTGCGCGACGCCGGCGACCACCACGCCGGCCAGGAGGAGTACGCGGCGCGCTACGACGCCTGGCTGGACGAGTTCGAGGCGCGCAAGACCAAGGCCGTCGGCTTCGGCTGGATCACGCTGCGCAAGTCCGGCGCGGAGGACCCGTCCCTCACCATCGAGGAATGGCCGCACCCGGTCGAACAGCCCCTGGGGGAGGCGGTGTTGCGCCACTTCGACCGCCAGGACTACCTGCGGGCCACCGACGACGCGGCGCTGCTGGCCGGGCACTTCCGGCTGGTCGACGAGGTGGTGCAGGAGCAGGTCGGGCTGCCCGGCGCGGAGGACCCGGAGCATGTGGTGCTCCGTCAGAACCGCGGCATGCGGCGGGCCACGAAGGTGGACACGGTCGGCGCCGGCTTCGCGGGCGTCTGCGACGGCTCACTGCCCGCCGGCCGGATCCTGGACGCCATCGCCCAACTCGTCGGCGAGGACCCGGTGTTGCTGCGGGACCGCACGCCGGCCGCCATCCGGATGCTGGTCGAGCAGGGCTTCCTGGAGCCGGTGGAATAGCGGCCGGGGCGGCGTTTTCGTTCACACGGCGTTCGTCCCGTCGCCGTACGGGCCTGCCAGGCTGGGGGCATGGACAGTGGGCCGGCAGGCTTCGCGGGGGCGGTGTTCGCGCTGTTCGGGGGCGGACTGCTGCTGTGGGCGGGCGTCTGCGCCCGGACCGGGCAGCCGGTGGCGGTGGGGTACGGCCGGGTGGCCGGGGCGGTGACGGCGCTGCTGACCGGGGCGGGGTTCCTGGCCCTGGGGTGCCGGCTGTTGGGCGCGTTCTGAGGGGACAACTACCGGGCTGGTGGCGGGTGTTCAGTTCCGGCCAGTTTCGGGGAATTCGGCGGATCTGGGGCGGAGGGGGAACCTCCGGTAGTCGATGCCCGTATTCCTGAGCGAAGGTCACCAACCAGCTCATTGGCCCATCAGTGAGGAATCCGACATGAACCGTGCACTTCGTTACGCCGCCGTCGGGATGGCCGCCGTCGCCCTGCTCGCCGGGGGTACGGCCGCCGCGGTCGCCGCGCCGACGCACGTCCACACGCCCACGCCGGTCGTGGCCACCGCGCCCGCGAAGGCGACGCTGACCGCCAAGGCCAGCGCGACGACGGTCAAGACCTGGCAGGAGTTCCGGATCACCGGCGTCGCCAAGGGCATCAAGGCGGGCAGCAAGGTGACGGTCCAGCAGAAGCAGGCCGCGAAGTGGGTGTCGCTGCCGGCGCAGGCGCCGGTCAACCACAACGGCAGCTACGCGATACGCGTCAAGCTGGGCATCAAGGGCGCCAACCAGCTCCGGATCGCCTCCGGCAGCACCCTCTCGCCGGTGGTGAAGGTCACCGTTCGCTGACGCCGGGACGGTCGCCCGTCAGCCGACGAGGTTGCGGGCGACCAGCCACACCGCGGCGGTGCCGAGGAGCACGGCATTGCCGCGGGCGGTCGGCTTCATCGGACGGCGCCGCCCGCGCAGCCCGTCGGCCAACCAGCGCGTCAGGGCGTAGGCGAGGGCGGGGACGCCGAGGACGAGCAGCACGGCGTTGTCGTGGAAGGCGGTCGCCACGTCGCCGTGCATCAGGTCGTACGCCATCCGCGTCCCGCCGCAGAACGGGCAGAGCAGCCCGGTGAGCAGGCGGAAGGGACAGGGGAGCAGGAGCTGCCCCGGTTGGTGCGGGTCGGTGTGCCAGAGGTAGCCGGCGGCCAGCGCGCCGGCGCCGAGCGCCATGGCCGCGGTGCGCAGGGTGCGCCGGCGGACGGCCGCGGCGTCGGTGCCGCCCGCCGGGGCCCCGGGGCCGGTGCTCCCGGTGGGCCGGTGCGGGTTCACACGCTCAGCGACCTGGCGTAGTTGACCTGGTTCAGCACGAACATGACCTGCTCGGGGGACTGCACCGGGATCATCGTGGCGTGGTGCCGCCCGCCGCTGTTCACCGTGACCTGGACGAAGCCGGTCGTCACGCGCTCCTTCATCAGCAGGAAGAGCAGCCCGAGCAGGCAGAAGAGGAAGAAGACGATGGCGAGGACGATGGCGTGCGTGGGGATCTTCTCCTCCGTGCGCGACATGTCGGTGGCCGTCCAGACCGCGCCCCGCAGCGGCATCGGGCCGACCGGCGTCATGATCGTGTCGCCGGTGACCGCGATGTCGCCCAGCGAGAGCACCGTGGGCCCGGGCTGCGGAGGCTGGCCGGGGAAGCCGCCGGGCGGGGGTGGCGGCGGGGTGCCGAAGCCCGGGCCGGGCGGCGGGGCGGCCTGCGGGTAGCCGTAGCCGGGCTCTCCGGGCCGGCCGCCCTGCGGGTAGCCGTAGCCGCCCTCCGGGGAGTAGGGGTGCTGGCCGGGCTGACCGGGCGGCTGTTCCGGGGGCGGGCCGGGGTACTGGTTCGCCATGGGTGGGTTCCCCCCGAGAGTGCGTGACGACGGCGGCTGACGGGCTCACGCGGTGAGTCGTGCCGCGTCCATCCTGCCAGTCCGATCACCTGCCGTATCAGGGTGATGACGGCAACGGGGCCGCCTTGTGACCGTTTCCGTACCCGGGGTGTGACCGGGAAGCGACGGGTCGGGGAGCGGACGGTCACGCTGTGAGATCGACGGCGGGCCGGGGAGGCGGTCGGCGGGGGCCGGCGCGGGGCGATCGGAGGGCGGCCGAAGCGGTCGGGGCGGCACGAAGGCATGTAGTCGGGTTACCGTTCGAGTGGCGTTGCGGGGTTTTTCCGTTTGACACGGGGGCGGGAGGTACCGTCACACTCCGCAGCGTCAAGCGTCACCGCAGTGATCTCGGGCGTCCGGCCCGGGAGCATTCCCAGCGTCGACCGGAGAGAAGAGCCAAAGTTGTCCCCGACCAGCGAGACCGCAGACGGCGGCGGCCGTCGACTCGTCATCGTCGAGTCGCCTGCCAAGGCGAAGACGATCAAGGGCTACCTCGGCCCCGGCTACGTGGTCGAGGCCAGCGTCGGGCACATCCGCGACCTCCCCAACGGCGCGGCCGAGGTCCCGGCGAAGTACAAGGGCGAGTCCTGGGCCCGCCTGGGCGTGAACGTCGACGCCGACTTCCAGCCCATCTACGTCGTCAACAGCGACAAGAAGGACCAGGTCAAGAAGCTCAAGTCGCTGCTGGCCGAGTCCGACGAACTCTTCCTCGCCACCGATGAGGACCGCGAGGGCGAGGCCATCGCGTGGCACCTCCAGGAGATCCTCAAGCCGAAGGTCCCGGTCCACCGGATGGTCTTCCACGAGATCACCAAGGACGCCATCCGCGAGGCCGTCGCCAACCCCCGCGACCTCAACAAGAAGCTGGTCGACGCCCAGGAGACCCGCCGGATCCTCGACCGCCTCTACGGCTACGAGGTCTCCCCGGTGCTGTGGAAGAAGGTCATGCCCCGGCTGTCCGCGGGCCGGGTGCAGTCGGTCGCGACCCGGCTCGTGGTCGAGCGGGAGCGCGAGCGCATCGCCTTCCGCTCCGCCGAGTACTGGGACCTCACCGGCACCTTCGCCACCGGGCGGACCGGTGACACCAGCGACCCGTCGACGCTGACCGCGCGGCTGAACACCGTCGACGGCCGCCGCGTCGCGCAGGGCCGCGACTTCGGCCCCAACGGACAGCTCAAGAACAACGACGTGCTGCACCTGGACGAGGCGAACGCCCGGGCGCTGGCCGCCGCCCTGGCGGACACCCAGTTCTCGGTGCGGTCGGTCGAGTCCAAGCCGTACCGCCGCTCGCCCTACGCGCCGTTCCGGACGACCACGCTCCAGCAGGAGGCCAGCCGCAAGCTGGGCTTCGGCGCCAAGTCGACGATGCAGGTCGCGCAGAAGCTGTACGAGAACGGCTTCATCACCTATATGCGTACGGACTCCACCACGCTCTCGGACACCGCGGTCGCCGCGGCCCGGGCGCAGGTGACGCAGTTGTACGGCGCCGGGTACCTGCCCGACAAGCCGCGCACCTACGCCGGCAAGGTCAAGAACGCGCAGGAGGCGCACGAGGCGATCCGCCCCTCCGGTGACCGCTTCCGCACGCCGGCGGAGACCGGACTGACCGGCGACCAGTTCCGGCTCTACGAGCTGATCTGGAAGCGGACCGTCGCCTCCCAGATGAAGGACGCGACCGGCAACTCCGTCACCGTCAAGATCGGCGGCCGGGCCGCGGACGGGCGGGACGCCGAGTTCAACGCGTCCGGCAAGACCATCACCTTCCACGGCTTCCTCAAGGCGTACGTGGAGGGGGCCGACGACCCCAACGCCGAGCTGGACGACCGCGAGCGGCGGCTGCCGCAGGTGGCCGAGGGCGACGCGCTGGCCGCGCGGGAGATCACCGCCGACGGCCATGCCACCAAGCCGCCCGCCCGCTACACCGAGGCCACGCTGGTCAAGGAGTTGGAGGAGCGGGAGATCGGCCGCCCGTCGACGTACGCGTCGATCATCGGCACGATCCTGGACCGCGGCTACGTCTTCAAGAAGGGCACCGCGCTCGTCCCGTCGTTCCTCTCCTTCGCGGTGGTCAACCTCCTGGAGAAGCACTTCGGCCGGCTCGTCGACTACGACTTCACCGCCAAGATGGAGGACGACCTCGACCGCATCGCCCGCGGCGAGGCGCAGGCCGTGCCGTGGCTGCGGCGCTTCTACTTCGGCGAGGGCCAGGGCGAGGGCGGTGCGGCGGACGCCGGCAACGGCGACGGCGACCACCTCGGTGGCCTGAAGGAACTGGTCACGGACCTGGGCGCGATCGACGCCCGGGAGATCTCGTCGTTCCCGGTGGGCAACGGCATCACGCTGCGGGTCGGCCGCTACGGCCCGTACGTCGAGCGCGGGGAGAAGGACGAGGAGGGCCACCAGCGGGCCGACGTCCCCGACGACCTGGCGCCCGACGAGCTGACGGTGGAGTACGCCGAGGAGCTGCTGGCCAAGCCGAGCGGCGACTACGAGCTGGGCATGGACCCGGACTCCGGCCACCAGATCGTGGCGAAGGACGGCCGCTACGGCCCGTACGTCACCGAGGTGCTGCCCGAGGGCACGCCGAAGACCGGCAAGAACGCGGTCAAGCCGCGCACCGCCTCGCTGTTCAAGTCGATGTCCCTGGACACCGTGACGCTGGCGGACGCGCTCAAGCTGATGTCGCTGCCGCGGGTCGTCGGCGCCGACGCCGAGGGCACGGAGATCACCGCGCAGAACGGCCGCTACGGGCCGTACCTCAAGAAGGGCACCGACTCGCGTTCCCTGGAGCGTGAGGAGCAGCTCTTCACGATCACGCTCGACGAGGCGCTGGCGATCTACGCGCAGCCCAAGCAGCGCGGCCGGGCCGCGGCCAAGCCGCCGCTGAAGGAGCTGGGCACCGACCCGGTCAGCGGCAAGCCGGTGGTGGTCAAGGACGGCCGGTTCGGCGCGTACGTCACCGACGGCGAGACCAACGCGACGCTGCGGCGGGACGACGACGTCGAGACGATCACGCCCGAGCGCGGTTACGAGCTGCTGGCGGAGAAGCGCGCCAAGGGGCCGGCGAAGAAGAAGACCGCCAAGAAGGCGCCGGCGAAGAAGACGGCGGCCAAGAAGACGACGGCGAAGAAGACCGCCGCCAAGAAGACCGCGACGAAGACGACGGCGGCCAAGAAGACCACCGCCAAGAAGACCGCGGCCAAGACGGCGGCGAAGAAGACGGCCGCGTCGGCCGAGGACTGAGAAAGCGGCTCCGGCCGGCGCGATCCGGCGCGGAACAAGGGCGGGCCGGCGGACATCCTCCGCCGGCCCGCCTTCGTACGCCCCGGCGCATCCGTCCATTTGTTCGGGCGGGCGCCCGGGGGAGTGCCGCATCCCGATAGGCTGGCGAGATGACGCGTGCCGAGCAGCCAACGGTCGTGACCCCCACTTCAGACGCCCTCGCAGCCGACTCCCGCGAGCGCGCGGTACGAGCCCTGCTCCGCTTCCCCCCACTGAAGCGGTTGTGGAGCGCCCAGCTCGTCGGGGGTATCGGCGATGCCCTGTCCTTGCTTGTCCTGGTACTCCTCGCCCTCCAGGCGGCGCTCTACGTGCCGTTGGGCGGCCAGGCCGTGTTCGGCGGCGGCTACCGCGGCGCCGCCTTCGCGGTCACCGCCGTCTTCGGCGTGCGGATGCTGGCGACGCTGCTCTTCGGAGCCGTCCTGCTGGGCCCGCTGTCCGCGCTCACCGCGCCGGACGGGCCGCTGGACCGCCGCTGGACGATGATGGCCGTGGACGGGCTGCGGATCGCGCTGCTGGTCATCGCCCCCCTGTGGATCGACTGGACGCCCACCAGCGCGCTGGCCTGGCTGCTGGTGACGGTCTTCGTCACCGGCGTCGCCGAACGCTTCTGGACCGTCGCCCGGGAGAGCGCCGCGCCCGCGCTGTTGCCCGCGCCGCCCCCGGAGGGCGCCGCGATCCGGCCACTGCCGGACAACATGGACGCGCTGCGCCGCCTGTCGCTGCGCACCGCCTTCGTCGCCGTGCCGCTCGCCGCCGCCGCGCTGCTGGTCTGCGCGCTGGTCGGGAAGCTGCTGGGGACCGGCGTCGCGTGGTTCGACGTCCACCAGGCGGCGCTCGGTTCGTACCTCGCGGCCGGGTTGTTCGCCGCCTCCGTCTCGATCCTCTACTTCATCGAGCTGCCCGGTGGGCAGACGCCGCGGCCGCGCTCTCCCCTGGAGGGCCTGCGCCGCCCGAAGACCACCTCGGCCACGGCCAAGGCGGGCAGCGCTCCCGACAAGGGCCGCACCGGCGCCCTTCCGTTGCTGGTGCTGGCCTGCGCCGCGGTGGCCGCCGCGATCGCCGCGGCCGCCTCGCTCGCCGTCCTGCACGCCGTCGACCTCGGCGGCGGGCCGGCCAGTTACGCGCTGCTGGTGGTCGTGCTGACCGGCGGCACGGCCCTGGGCATCCGCGGCGCCCGCAAGGTGCTGCCCGGGTTCTCCCGGCGCCGGCTGCTCGCCCTGGCCGTCGCCGTCACCGGGCTGTTCCTCCTGGCCATGGGGCTGGTCCCGGACACCACGACGGTGCTGCTGCTCGCCCTGCTGGCCGGGCTCAGCGCCGGCGTCGCCGCCAATACGGGCCACGCGCTGCTGGACCAGGAGACCGAGGCGTCCCGCACCGCCCGGACGACCGAGCACCTCCAGGCCGTCGTCCGGCTCGCGATAGCGCTCGCCGCGATCGTCGCGCCGCTGCTGGCCGCCGTGATCGGCCCGCACCACCTCGGCAGCGGCGCCTTCGTCCTCGCGCACGGCGGCGCGGCGTACACCCTGATGCTGGTCGGCGCGCTGCTGCTGCCGGTCGCCGCCTGGGTGCTGGGCAAGACCGACGACCGTCAGGGCGTCCCGTTCCGGCGCGATCTGACGGAGGCGGTGCGCGGCGGCGACCCGGCGCAGACCACCGCGGCCACCGGGTTCTTCATCGCCCTAGAGGGCGGCGACGGGGCCGGGAAGTCCACCCAGGTCGAGGCGCTGGCGGAGTGGATCCGCGGCAAGGGCCACGAGGTCGTGGTGACCCGGGAGCCGGGCGCCACCGCGATCGGCAAGCGGCTGCGCTCGATCATCCTGGACGTGTCCACGTCCGGGCTGTCCGACCGCGCCGAGGCGCTGATGTTCGCCGCCGACCGGGCCGAGCACATCGACAGCGTCGTCCGGCCCGCGCTGGAGCGCGGCGCGGTGGTGATCACCGACCGCTACATCGACTCCTCCGTGGCCTACCAGGGCGCGGGCCGCAACCTCGCGCCCACGGAGATCGCCCGGATCAACCGCTGGGCGACGGGCGGGCTGGTCCCGCACCTGACCGTGCTGCTGGACATCGCCCCGGAGGCCGCCCGCGAGCGGTTCACCGAGGCGCCGGACCGCATGGAGTCCGAGCCCGCCGAGTTCCACCAGCGGGTCCGGGCCGGCTTCCTGACCCTGGCCGCCGCCGACCCCGCGCGCTATCTGGTCGTCGACGCGGGCCAGGAGCCGGAGGCCATCACCACCGCCGTCCGCCACCGGCTGGACCAGGTGCTCCCGCTGTCCGAGGCCGAGATCAAGGCCCGCGACGAGGCCCGTAAGGCGGCCGAGGAGGAGGCCCGCCGCAAGGCCGAGGAGGAGGCCGCGCGCAAGGCCGAGGAGGAGCGCCGGGAGCGCGAGCGCCAGGAGCAGCTCGCCAAGCTGCGCGCCGAGGAGGAGGAGCGCAAGCGCCGGGAGGCCGAGGAGGCCAAGGCCCGGGAGGCCGCCCGGCAGGCCGAGGAGGCCCGCGAGCGCGCCGAGGAGGCCCGTCGGGCCGCGGAGGAGGAGCGCAAGCGGCGGGAGGCCGAGGAGCAGGCCCGCAAGGAGGAGCAGGAGCGGCTCCGCAAGCAGCACGAGGAGCAGGCGCGGCTGCGCCAGGAGGCCGAGGAGCGGCGCCGGGAGAAGCAGCGCAAGGCCGAGGAGGCGCTGCTCCGCGCCGAGCAGGCCCGGGTCGCGGCGGCCCAGGAGACGGCCGCGGCGGAGGCGAAGGCGCGGGCGGAGGCGACCGCGTCGGCCGAGGCGCCGACCGCGGAGACGGACGTGACGCAGCTGCGGAAGCGGATGGCGACGGAGGAGGCTCCCGGCAAGGGGACCGGTTCCGACGGCGAGCGGACGGCGGCGCTGCCGCGGCCCGAGCCGCAGGAGGGGCACGGCCCGGCGGACGAGACGACGGTCCTGCCGCCCGTACGGGACGACGCCGCCCGGGGCGGCCACCAGGGAGGCGGCGCGGACTCCGAGGAGACGGCGGTCCTGCCGCCGGTCCAGGGCGACCCGGCGGACCGGGTGCCGCCGTGGATGTTCGCCCAGGAGAACGGCAAGGGCAAGGACGCCGGCGCGGCCGAGCGGACCCGGGAACTGCCGCAGCCCGACCCGGAGACCGGCCGCCCCGCCGAGCCCCCGCGGCGCAGCCGGCCGCGCCCGGAATGGGCGGAGGAGACCCCGCTGGACGATCTGCCGACGCTCGCCGACGAGCTCCTCGGCCCGCGCGCGGACGAGGACACCGACCAGGGCGCGGGCGGGAACGGCCGCCGCCGGGGCCGGCGCGGCTGACGGGGGCGGTCCCCGACCCGGCACGAACGGCCGTGGCCGCAGCGCGCGAACGCTGCCGCCACGGCCGTTCGCCGTTCCGGGAGCCGGGAGCCGGGAGCCGGGAGCCGGCGCGGTGCGGCCGGCGGCGCTGGTTGTCGGTGGGGTGCACCACAATGGGTGGGGCGCGGGTCGAGACGGCCGGGTCGGGAGGGCCGGACCGCCGCCGCACGGCCCGCCGGGGCTCGTGCGACGGGCCCGAGCAGCACACGCGGGGCGCGCCCCAGGGCGCCCACCACGCACCACACGCGGAACGGACGGGACGGCAGCAGCGATGGCGGTATGGGACGACGTGGTCGGCCAGGAGCGGGTGACGGAGCAGCTCGCCGCGGCCGCGCGCGATGCGGACGCCATCGTGGCCGCCGAGGCCGCCGGGGAGGGGCCGGCGGAGCGCAGCGGCGCCTCCCAGATGACCCACGCCTGGCTGTTCACCGGCCCACCCGGGTCCGGCCGGGCCACCGCCGCCCGCGCGTTCGCCGCCGCTGTGCAGTGCGTGAGCCCGGACCGCGGGCTCGGCGGCGCCCCCGGCTGCGGCTTCTGCGACGGCTGCCACACCACCCTGGTCGGCACCCACGCCGACGTCGAGATCGTCCGCACCGACCTGCTCTCGATCGGCGTGAAGGAGACGCGTGACCTGGTCCGCCGGGCCTCGCTCTCCCCGGCCGGCGGCCGCTGGCAGGTGATCGTCCTGGAGGACGCCGACCGCCTCACCGAGGGCGCGGGCAACGTCCTGCTCAAGGCCGTCGAGGAGCCCGCGCCCCGCACGGTCTGGCTGCTGTGCGCCCCCTCCATCGAGGACGTCCTGCCCACCATCCGCTCCCGCTGCCGCCACCTGTCGCTGCGCACGCCCCCGGTCAGCGCGGTCGCCGACGTCCTCGTCCGGCGCGACGGCATCGACCCGCAGGCCGCCGACCTCGCCGCCCGCGCCACCCAGGGGCACATCGACCGGGCCCGCCGGCTCGCCACCGACGAGCGGGCCCGGGCCCGCCGCGCGGCCGTCCTGAAGCTCCCCCTGCGCGTCGACGACATCGGCGGCTGCCTCAAGGCCGCCCAGGAGCTGATCGACGCCGCCGGCGAGGACGCCAAGCAGGTCGCCGAGGAGGTCGACGCCAAGGAGACCGAGGAGCTGCGGGCCGCCCTCGGCGCCGCGGCCGGCACCGGCGGCCGGCTGCCCCGCGGCACCGCGGGCGCCATGAAGGAGCTCCAGGACAGGCAGAAGCGCCGCGCCACCCGTACCCAGCGCGACAGCCTCGACCTCGCCCTGGTCGACCTCACCGCCTTCTACCGCGACGTCCTCGCCGTCCAGATGGGCGCCTCCGTCCCGCTCGCCAACGACGAGGTCCGCGACAGCGTCCAGCGGATCGCCACCGGCTCCACCCCCGAGCGCACCCTGCGCCGGATAGAAGCGGTGATCGCCTGCCGGGAGGCCCTGGAGCGCAACGTCGCCCCGCTGCTCGCGGTCGAGGCGATGACGGTCGCGCTCCGGGCGGGCTGACCCACCGGGCCCTCCCCTCCCGGCTCCGCCGATCCCCCCGACCTCTCGATCGTCGCGCACGGATCGTACGTCTCTGGATACGCTCCGTTCGTAGCCCCGGGACCGGGACGTCGGGACCGGGAGCCTCGATCGCCGAGGAGCCGCCACCAGGAGCCACGCCGGCCACCACCGGGAAGACCGCCGCCCGGGACCGACACCGAGGGACCGCCATGCCGCCCAGTCGCCCGTTCCGCTCGACCACCACCGCCGCGGCCGCTGCCGCCGCGGCCCTCGCCCTGCTGATCTCCGGCTGCTCGTCGGGGACTTCGTCCCCCGGCGGAGCCGCGTCCCCGGGGCGCTCGACGGAGGCCGGCGCCGAGCGCCCGGCGTCCGACATCTCCCCCCTGAAGCCGCTCCCCGCCGCCGTCCCGGCCGATCTCCGCCCGTACTACGACCAGAAGCTGAGCTGGCACGACTGCGGTGTGGCCGGCTTCCAGTGCGCGACGATGAAGGCGCCCCTGGACTACGCCAAGCCCAGCCCGGCCACCGACCTGAAGCTGGCGGTGGCCCGCAGGAAGGCCACCGGCCCCGGCCCGCGGATCGGCTCCCTCCTGGTCAACCCGGGCGGCCCCGGCGGCTCGGCGATCGACTACCTCCAGCAGTACGCGCCCCAGCCGGCCGTGGTCCGCGCCCGGTACGACATGGTCGCCATGGACCCGCGCGGGGTCGCCCGCAGCGAACCGATCGAGTGCCTCACCGATCGTCAGATGGACCGCTTCACCCAGACCGACACCACCCCCGACACCCCCGCGGAGGTCAACCGGCTCGTCACCGCCGACCGCGACTTCGCCGAGGGCTGCGAGGCCCGCTCCGGCAAGCTGCTGCCGCACGTCTCCACCATCGAGGCGGCCCGCGACATGGACGTGCTGCGCGCCATCCTGGGCGACAAGAAGCTGAACTACGTCGGTGCCTCCTACGGCACCTTCCTCGGCGCGACCTACGCCGGTCTCTTCCCGTCCCGCTCGGGCCGCCTGGTCCTCGACGGCGCGACCGACCCGACGCTGGACTCCCGCGCCGTCAACCTCGAACAGACCGCCGGCTTCAACACCGCCTTCACCGCGTTCGCCAAGGACTGCGTGAAGAAGAAGGACTGCCCGCTCGGCACCAAGAACGCCACGGACGCCGGCCGGCGGCTCTCCGCCCTCTTCGAGAAGTTGGACGCCCACCCCCTCGACACCGGCCAGGACCGCAAGCTCACCGAGTCCCTGGCCACCACGGGCGTGATCGCCGCGATGTACGACCAGGGCGCCTGGCCGCTGCTCCGCGAGGCCATCGCCCAGGCCGAGTCCGGCAACGGCAGCGGCCTGCTCGCGCTGTCCGACAGCTACTACGAGCGCGACGCCTCGGGCCACTACGCCAACCAGATGTTCGCCAACCCGGCCGTCAACTGCCTCGACCTCCCACCGGCCTTCACCAGCCCCGAGCAGGTCCGCGCCGCCCTCCCCGCCTTCCGCAAGGCGTCCCCGGTCTTCGGCGACAACTTCGCCTGGTCCGCCCTGAGCTGCGCGTACTGGCCGGTCAAGGCCACCGGCATGGTCCACCGCATCGCGGCCAAGGGCGCCGACCCGATCGTCGTCGTCGGCACCACCCGCGACCCGGCCACCCCGTACGTCTGGGCCAAGGGCCTGGCCGCCCAGCTCTCCAGCGGCAGCCTGCTGACGTACATCGGCGACGGCCACACCGCCTACGGCCGCGGCAGCGACTGCATCGACACCGCCATCAACACCTTCCTCCTCGAAGGCACCCCACCAGCCAAGAACAAGCGCTGCACCTGACCCCGTCCCCTCCGCCCACCCCCTCACGGGCCCCTCCGGAACCGAGTACAGAGCACCCCCCGCTCCTGTGTAGACTGGGCCGCGCACCACGCCGCCTTAGCTCAGTTGGCCAGAGCAACGCACTCGTAATGCGTAGGTCTCGGGTTCGAATCCCGGAGGCGGCTCAAGGAAAGTCCAGGTCAGATAGCTCCTGACCTGGGCTTTTTCTTATGCGCTGATCTTGCGGGGGCGGAACGCGATGATCTTCGCACCGTCCTGCGTGCCCGCTGCGTGCCCATCGGGCTCAGGAATCGCCGCCGCCGGCTGCTGCTGGGCAAGGTGGGCGAGGGCCTGCTGCGCGATGTCCTCGACCGTGCGGCCGTCCAGTGCGGCAGCCTCGACGATCTGCGCGACGAGGTGATCGAGCGTCACCTGTGCGCCCTGCTCAATGCGTGGATCGGTAGTCGCCTCGGTTGGCGTCTGCTTGGGGCTGCGGGCCGCACCGCGGGGAACGACGGCGGCGGTTGCCTCGGCGGCCTCGCGAGCAGCCTTCGGCATGACGGACTGGTAGATGTCCCGGGTGATGCGGCTCTCACTGTGGCCGAGGGTCTCGGACACGATCTTGATGTCGACGCCGGCGGCAAGCATGAGCGAGGCGGCGACGTGCCGCAGATCATGCAGCCGGATCGGCGGCAGGCCCGAGAGTTCGACGAGCCGCTCGAAATAGTCGGTCAGCCACCCCGGGTGAATCGGCGCACCGCTGTCCATGGTGAAGAACCGACCCGAGTCGACCCACGCCTCGCCGCACGCGAGGCGCTCCTCTGCTTGTCGTGCCTCCTGTTCGTCGAGTACCTCGTCGGTGTAGTCGTCGAGGTCGATCACGCGTTCGCCGCTGTCGGTCTTTGGTGCGTTCTCGATGACCTCCCAACCGTCCTGCACAAGCTGCGTGGCGATGGTCAGTGTTCCGGCGGCACGGTTGCGGTCCGTGCGGCGCAAGCCGCACGCCTCGCCGCGGCGCAGGCCCCGGAAGGTGATCAGGTGGAAGAGTCCGTACAGGCGCTCTCTCCGGTCGGTGAGGAAGTCGAGGAACTCGCCTGCCTGCTCGGGGGTCCAGACCATGACGGGGGACGGCTTGGTGCCGGTCCGCAGCCATTCGGCGATGCGCTCGTCGGTCCACACAAGCGCCTTGGGGCGCCTGGCGGCTTCGAGCTCGACGTGCGCGGCGGCGTTGAAGATGATGAGTCCACGCGCGATAGCGACGTTCAGGGCAGCCCGTAGCGTGGCCTTGATGTGGTGTTGTGTCGCAACTCCCGTGATCCGTCGGAATGGTGGCATCGCGTCAATGGTCTCTTTGATCGCCTTACGGTGCCGCCGGTTCTCTGGTCCCTTCCAGGGGATCAGCTTGAGCTCGTCGAGCGCGGTGCGGCGGAGCATGTTGGTGTCGTTGATCTCGATGTTCGCCTCGGCGATGGCGGCGAACATCTCGTCGAGGTGCGCGACGGTGAGGCGGTCGAGGCGTATGTGCCCGATCCGCGGTATGAGGTGCACGCGGATATCGGTGTCGTACCGGTTCTTCCCGCTCGTGCGGAGTCTCTTCTTTCCTGCGAGCCACTGTTCGAGCCATTCGCCGACGGTCAGGTGCTGCGTGAGGGACTGGCCGGTCGCGAACTTCCGCTTGGTCTCGTCGTAGTTGGGGATAGGGTCCTTGCTCGCTGAGACGGTTTCGAGCAGGTCGCCGATACGGCGGCGGCCTTCCCGGTCGTTCTTGTCGGCGATGTTGAGCAGGGCGCGGACGGCGTCGAGGTCGGCCTGCGCGTCGGTCTTGGTGTCGTAGCCGGTGCGACGGAAGAGACGGCGCTCGCCGTCCTTGTTCGGCGGCAGTTCCTGCCGAACAGACCACACGCCGTGGGCGCGTTGGTTGAACTTCGGGCAGGCGGTGCCCAAGGGCTTGCCGGTTTCCTTGCTGCGGCAGTAGCAGCGCTTCGTCGTGGAGCCGTTCACTGGTTGCCTCTCGGGTTAAGGGTGTTGGGGGCGTCGAGGACGTCGAGCCCCTTCATGTCCTCGATCAGGTCCGCCCGTAGGGCGGGGACCGGGACGCCAGCGCGGCCCATGTCGTTGATGTGCCGGGCGAGTTCTTCAAGGCGGTGCAGGTACTCGGTGTGTGCAGCGGCGCTGCCTCCCTTCGACTGCTCGGCTTCGGCCCGTAGATGGGCCCTGTGGGCCGCTTCGCGGCGCCGCTCGAACTCGGGGTAGAGGCTGGCGGGATAGGCCGCCTCAGCCCATGCTGCGGACCATTTCGGGCCGCCCTCGGTGATGGGGTGCGGGTCGGGGTAGTGGCGCCCGTCGAGGGGGCCGGCGAGAGCGGGCGTCTCTTCGCCGGTCCACCACTTCCACACCGTGTAGGCATCGCGTGGGCCGGCCGCGGGGACGGTGGGGACGCTGCCCTCGGTGCCCAACGGAAGTGCCAGAAGGAGCGGGGGGACGGCGAGGGCGAGCCCCAGCACTGTCAGCTCGTCGACGGTGACGTGTCGGCGGCGCTTGCCTTCCTTGGTCTTGCGGCCGTTCTCGATGTCGACCAGCGCCGAGTAGGACAGTTCGGGGGCGCCGAGGTCGGCGCAGCGTTCTGCGAGTTGGTCGCGGTTGAGTCCAAGTCGGGTGCGGTGGCGGCGGATTTGGGCGCCGATGATGTCGCTCGGCCTGTCGTTGCTATGCATATCGACAAGCTAGCAAAGCATGTTGCGCAAGATCAATCTAGATCGGTACGTTGTCGGCAGGAAACGATCCGTACGCGCCACTTCCGGCGCAGAACTGCACAAGGGGGATGCCATGTCGACCAACGGACAGACGATGACGCACGAGGAACTCATGGGCCTGCCCGTGGCGGTGCCGCTGGACATAGCCAACCGCGCGCTGGGCATCGGCCGGACGAACGGGTACGGCCTGGCGAAACGTGGCGCCTATCCCGTCCGAGTGCTGCGCCATGGGCGGCAGTACAAGGTCACGCGCTACGACCTGCACCGGCACCTCGGCCTCGCGCCCGGTGCCGAGGGGTAAGTCGTAGTCGACGCGGCGTAAGCCGAACCTGGCCGCTGTACTCGCAAAGTGCAGCGGCCAGGTCTGCGGCGGCGAACTGCCTCACGCCCGGCGGCGTATGAGTTCACCAGGCGTCGGACGGGGGATGAGGTGCGGGGCGTCGTCGGGGCAGGCGTAGACGAGTACGGGTGGCCCGCTGACGCGGTCGATAGCGGACACGGGGACGGCGGCGCTCGTTTCCCGTCCGCAGGCGCAGCAGTGCCGCGGGGCTCTGTCGTCGGGTGCGGTGGTGTCTCTCACGCGGCGACCGTCCGGTGCGCTCCGGTGATGTTGAGGGTGGGGAAGTCGTAGTCGATGCCGATTTCGCAGAACGCGGCGGCCCACCACCGTTCGCGCTGCTCCGGCGTGAGGGATTGAACCTCGCCGGCATGGAAGATTTCGCGCACCATGGCGGCGCTCGGGCCTCGCCACGGCTCTAGCCATGGGTTCGTAATCACGGGTTCGGGCGTGGGTCGGGCGGCGAAGTAGGCCGCGGAGTGGCGCCCGGGGGCGATATGGCGGCGGGACCGTGGCAGTAAGACGAGCACCCAGGCGAGGGCGTGGGCGATAACATCGCGCATGAGTCGGTCAGCTCCTCGAAAGCTGTCTCGGCTAAGCCCCGGATGGACCGCTGGTACCGGCCTTCCGGGGCGCTTTCGTGTTCGAAGGTAGATCAACCTGTATAGGTCCGTCTAGCCATGTTCAACCCTGTCTAGGCTGCGGCCACGAGATGGCGTGTTGTCTACGCTTTGCTGCATGGCAGCGCGCGAAATCGACCCTCGGGCACCGGAACCGCCGTACCGGCAGATCGCCGCCGACCTGGTCGCTGAGATCAGGCGGGGTGAGCTGGTACCTGGGCGTCCGCTCCCATCCGAGAAGGAGCTCGTGGAGCGGTACGGCGTCGCACGCAATACCGCGCGGTCCGCGCTCGCGGTGCTGCGGGAACAGGGGCTCGTCTACACCGTTCCCGGCCGTGGAACGTACGTTGCAGACCCCCGCGAGGCCGCCGGCGACGACAAGCCGGTCGAGTAGCCGCTCCTAGGGTGGCCGAGGGCGGCCTCGCTGGTCCGCCCTGCGTGCAGGGCGACGGAGAAACCAGCGGGGCTACCCGGCACAGGCCCGGTCAGTACCAGGGACTAGACGGCGCCGCAGAGGTCAGTCGCCGACGGCGGCAGACACGGCCGACGGCCCCGGGAAGTCCTCGGGAAGCGCGTCCATAAGGATCTCGTCGGCAGGCTCCCCGAGCCAGAACCCCGACTTCCGAAAGCGTCCCGCCTCTTTGAACCCAGCCTTTTGGTAGGCGGCAATTCCAGCATGGTTGGGTGCTAGTACCTTGAGCCACACCGTGCGCAGCGCGCCGAGGTGGAACGCCCAATCCAGCGTCAACTGTGTCGCCTCGGTGGCATATCCCTTCCCTCGCGCCTCGGGTGCGAGCACGATGACGAACTCGGCGGAGCGCGTGAAGGTGTTGATCTGCAACACGGTGATGCCAATCGCGGTCTGTTCGTCGAGCTGCACGACTTCAAACTGTTGGTAGCGGTCGTTCGCGCGCTGGCGTTCGTACCCTGCTGCGCGCACTTCCCACGCTTGGGGGAACTGGTTGCCGTAGCCCAGGATCGTGCGCGCGTCGTTCTCCCAGCGGTGGTACTCCGGCAGCAGGTCTTGCCGGGGCATTCCGAGTGCCAGCTTTTCGCCGGTCAACAAGATGTGCGGTTCACTCACGGTTCGCTCCCTGCTGGTCCCGTGCGGCGCCGGGGCCGTCTGGTGTGTGGGTGGCGGTATAGAGGGCGGTGTCGGCCGGCTCCTCAACGAGGTGACCGTCCGGTCCGACGATCCAGGCGTGCAGACGTACCGGGTCCATGGCTACGCCATGGCGCCATTCCGCTCGGCGTCCAGCGAGGGCCAGCAGTAGTGCTGCTGACGTCGATTCCTCCATGCACGCCCACCGCATCGGCATGAGTTGTGTGACCCACCGTGCGGCGCACACAGCGTAGCGAGCCTGATAGGACGTTGCGGGGCGCAAGTTCCTGCCCAGGCAGGCGAGTCGAACGAGTCGTCGAAACCGTCGCTTGGGGCGGCCGAGCGTGAATGCTGCTGCGGTGACCAGTACGGCGGGGACCGCCCCCATTCGCCACCGCATTGGTACGTGCGGCAGGCGTGACAGTGCGGCTCGTTGTTCGATGGTCCCCCATGAGGGGGCAACGTCCGGCAGTGGAACGACGGTTGCGCCCAGCGCGGTGGCACTCTCGGATGCTGGGCGTAGTTCGGTGCGGCCGGTGTTGTAGTCGATGAGCACGCAGGCATCCGCCGTCGTGGCGGCGACGGTGTTGTTACGGCTCACTGCGCACCGGCCTGGTGCAGCTTGGCCCACTCAGTTCGTGGTCCGCGTTCGACTGCCGCCAACCATGCTTCCGCCGCGATGGCGGACAGCAGTGGGGGCCAAACCGTTCGGGCCCCGAGTGCTGCTGCGTGCATGGTGGCGCGCAGTGGATCAGGGTTGATCAGGCCCATGGCGGCGAGGCGTCCATCGGCGAGGGTGAGAAGGTGCCGCAGGTTGAGCCGTAGTCCTTGGTGGAAGTCACCTACGAACACCCCTTTGGACGCTCGCCGGCGGTGGGCTCGGGGTAGCACGTCAGCGAACGAATCGGCGAGCAGGGGCTTGTAGCGGCGGGCAGAGAAGCGGACTTCGGCGCCGGCGGACACCACCGCGTCCATTACCGCTCCGTCGAAGTAGGGGTTGTGCAGAGCAACGCCCAATGCGTCGGCAAGTTGCAGCTCCGATTTCGCGGCGCGTGCGACGTTCCGTATCGAGGCAACGAGTAAGGCGTCAGGGTCTGTTGTCGTCGTCATCACCGGTTCCGGTATCTCCGATGTGAGCCACGTAGGACGCAGCCGCTTCGTGCGTCCGATACGGCCGGCATCCCCACGGAGCGCTGCCGCGATCAAAGGGCGAGGGTCCTGCCGGCGAAGCCGTGCCCAATCCATCGAATCGCGTACCAGCCGCAGTAGTTGACCCCGTCGGGCGAGGTGCACCAGGTGCGTGGGCGGGACCGTGAACAGGTTGTCGCCGCCGTCTCCTGTCAGGTGGCAACCCGAACCCGCAGTGGCTACTGCCCGCAGTTGCTCGGAGAACATCGCCCACACCGCAGTTGACGGTGCTGGCTCATCCGTAGCGGGTAAGGGAACGGATGCTTCAGCGAATGGAAGATGCCGGGTCGTGAGGGGGAACCGAGTCAGCAACACGGCTTCGTCGCCGAGGGCTTGGGCGTATCGGAGGTCCCCGCCGTCCGTGACATCTGCCGGGTGCAGCGTCATGCCCGTCACTTGCCCGTGCCGAGCGGCAAGGAGCGCCACCGTCGTTGAGTCCATTCCCGCCACGTCTGAAGTAGTGGGGACGCCTTCAACCCGTACGCGTACACCCTCGCTCAGTGCCCACCGCAGTGCGGCCACCGCCGCGCCCGCCGGCTGCGCCGATGGGGTCCACCACTGTGTGAGCGAGGGGGTGCCGTCCGGTCTCCACGCCAGGACGTGTCCAGGCGGAACCGGTCGGACTCCCGCCCACGCACTGTGTCCACCAGGCGCCGGCGCGTTTCGCTCCCGGAGATACGCCCCCATCCAATCCGTGTCCACGGTGCCCTTGGCCAGCGAGGCGAGGGCAAAGGCGCTGGACCCCCACACGTGACCGTCGGGGGTGGCTACCGTGTAGACCGGACTCGCGCCGGTGGCATCTGTCACGAGTTCGACGGTGCCCGTCGGGCCGACCCCTACGGCCGTGTAGGAACCGGCCCACTCACCAGCAGCCGAGGCGAACGCACGGCTCGACAGGGCGAGTTCCAGGTCTCGTTCGGTAGCGGAACACGGGCCGAATATTGCCAATTTCCCATTCGGCCGTTCGAGCGTGCGCAGATGGCCCGGTACGTCGTCGCCGACTGTCCACATCGGGGGATCTCGCCACACTAGGCGGGCCCCGACCGGGGCAACAGGTTGTTTGCCTGGCGCGCAGCCGCCGAACCACCGCATCCGAAGTCCCTCCAATTTGGTACCTCCACCTATATGCGAACGGCGGCCCCCAATGACGGGGGGCCGCCGCACATGCATTAGTCGTACGGGGTCTGCTTCGACTCCGTGCTGTCCTGGTCGCTGCCGCGCGTGAGTTCTGCAGCGTCGCCCAGGTCGATCACCTGCGGCGGCGTGAACGTACTCGCCTGCTGCTGAGTTGCGGTCTGCTCGTGGTCGGTCATGATCTCTCCTTCCTTAACTCAACTTGCTCAACGGCCCCTTGTGCTGAATAGGCCAGCGCAAGGGGGTGGAACCGCGCCCGCCGGGTGTGTAGGAGAGCCCTAACGGGTCGTCCCGGCAGGGGGCGGAGTCTCAGAGGTAAAGCTGCCGGCCGCACTGGCGGCAGAAGGTCTTGCCTCCGCGCTTGACTGTTGTCGAGTGCTCACACGGTGGCGACTTGGCCAAGATGCCGGAGCGAGTGCACCGTGTAGTACGGTGCGCGCCTGCTCCGCACCTGTGCACGGCCCCCTCCACCGAGCGTGACTTGATCGCCGCCGCCATGTCGGTCCCTTCGAACGTTCGCCGGCTGTGCCGACGGGGGATCTACTACTTTGCGTGCTTCAAGCGTTGCCCTGGATAGCAGCGAAGGCCAGGCATTCATGTCCCCACTTCCATGTGGGGAGAAGGGAGTTGCCCAGTGCCAGCACGACCCCGCGAACTGACGCCCGATCGGAGCGCGCGGCATCTGTTCGGCGCCAAGATGCGCGCCTATCGCGAGCGGTTAGCCATAAGCCTGGAGGGGCTGTCGGAGGTGGTGAAGATCAGCCGCAGCCACCTGTCCCGGATCGAGACGGCCGAGTCGATGCCGCCTCCGACGTTGCCGGCGATGCTGGACGCTGAATTTGGGACGGATGGGATTTTCCAGGAGCTGTATCGGCTCGCTGCAAAGGAAGTTCATCCCGATCAGTTCCGTCGTCGAATGGAGCTTGAGGCGCGAGCGCGGCTCATCGAAGAGTACGCGGGGCAGATCGTGCCCGGACTGGTGCAGACAGAGGGATACGCCCGCGCTCAATTCGTTGTCTCCAACCCCAAAGCGACGCGGGAGGAGATCGAGGAACTGCTCGCAGCCCGTATGAGTCGGCAAGCGTTGCTGCGTGCTGACCCGTCGCCGGATCTCTCCCTGATCCTCGACGAAGCCGTATTGCGGCGAGGATTCGGGGGCTCAGCAGTCATGCGGGCGCAGCTGACTCGACTCGCCGATCTGACGCTGACGCCCACGACGGTCGTTCAGGTTCTCCCATTCGAACATGGGGGACATGCGTTGGTAGGGGGCACGCTGACTCTGATGACCTTGGACGACGGTGCGCGAGTGGCCTACGAGGAGAGCATCACGACTGGAACGCTGCTCGAAGACTTGGGGATCATTGCGGAGCGCCAGCGCGCCTACGATCTGCTCAGGGCATGCGCCCTTACGCCGGCCAAGTCGGCGGCGGTCATCCGGTCCGTAATGGAGGCACTACCGACATGAGCACCACCCCTGACCTCTCCCACGCGGAGTGGGTCAAGTCGAGTTACAGCGGTAACGGGGGCGGGAGTTGCGTTGAGTGGGCACCGGCTTACGCCAGCTCAGGCAATATCCCAGTCCGTGACAGCAAGAACCCGCAGGGTCCTGCGCTCACCTTTGAGCCGTCCGTGTGGTCATCGTTCGTCGAGGCTGTCAGGAGTGGGGGGCTCACTTCCTGAGCCTCTACCCTTAGCCGAACTGCACCGCGCACGAGAAAAATCGCCCCCGCCCCGGCGCGTTGCCGGAGGCGGGGGCGCACAGTTGATTAGCGGGCTGCGGTGGCTTGCCAGATCGTTAGGGCTAGCCCGATGACGCCAACGAGCGCGGCGATGCTGGGGAGCGGCCAGCGGCGGCGTTCGACGGCGTCGAGGCGGGTGTCGAGGTCGGCGAGGCGCCGGTCGGTCTGGTCGGATCGCTGTCCCACAAGGGCGAGTTGTCCGTCCAGGCGGGCGAACCCGGCCTCAACTGCCGTTCGCAGTCGCTCAAGTTCGAGGGCGACGTCGCCGGGGTCGCGGTCGGTCACTCGCTACCCCCGCCGTCCTTGCGGGCGAGGGCGCGCGGCTCGACGTCGGCCGGCGGATCGGCGCGCAGCCAGCCGGGGAGTAGCGCCTGCACGCCGGGCAGGGCCATCACGCGGGCCAAGCCGCCGGCGACGGCGAGGGAGCCGGCGACCCACGGCAGGGACGCGGGGATGCCGGCGGCATCGACGATGGCGGGGAGTAGTACGGCGAGGGCGACGGTGGTCTGCACGATGGTTCGGATGGTGCGGCGGTTGGCGTCGGTCATGGGGTCCTCACTTCACGATCTTGAGTGTCTGGCCGGCGTAGATCCGGTCGGGGTTGGCGATGTGGTTCGCGGCGGCGAGCTTGGCGACGGTCGTTCCGTAGCGGGCCGCGATGCCGGAGAGGGTGTCGCCGGATCGCACGGTGTACGTGGCGGCCGGCGGCGAGGGCTTGCTCGGCGGGGCCGCGGCCTTGGTCGCCCACGCCCGAAGCGCGGCCCGGTCGGGGAAGTCCGCGACGTTGGTGTCGAGGGGCCGGTCGGTGTGCTGGTGGAAGAGCCACCGCGCCTTGATGCGAGGGCGGCCGGCGGTGACGTAGTCCGCGATCCACAGCGCGTCGCCGGCGTCGCCGCTGGTGTCCCGACGCAACCAATAGTCCTGATTGCAGTACAGGCCGACGCGGTGCGTCGCGCCCCGCAGGCGCCGGACCTCGGCGAGGAACTGGTCCTTCTGCGCGCAGCTCACCCGCGAGTCTTCCCAGTCGGCGAACAGCGGGTCGCCCTCGACGCTGCACGCCTGGTCGACGAAGTAACGGGCCTGGGCCTTCATGTCGCCCGGCCGCAGGAAGTGATAGAAGCCGGTAACCAGCCCGTTCCGGCGGGCGTGGGCGGCCTGTGCGGTCATGCGGGGGTTGATGTACGACGTGCCCTCGGTGGCCTTGATGAACGCGAAGTCGAGCCCCTTGGTGCTGTACGTCGCGGACTGGTAGGAGGAGACGTCGACGCCTCTCACGGTCATGTGGTGTCTTCCTTGCTGGCATGAGAAAACGCCCGGCGCGGTGCGCTCGGGCGTGCGTGCCGGACGTGAAATGGGAGGTCAGATAGGGGTGTTGGCCTCGCTCACGAGGGAAGCGGCGACGCTATAGCCCCGATTGGTGGGCAGTGCTGCGACGAACGCTTGGGCGGCGGCCCTGAGCGCGGCCTCGTTCTCCTGGGGCGTGAGGTAGACGCTGCCGCCGGGTGCCCACGTCATGATGGGGATGTTGTGCCGGATCACGGCCCTGTGCGGGTCTCGGTTCTCGATGTCGTAACCGACGGCGATTTCGGCGCGGATGATCTGTGCCATGGGTGTGGTGCCTTTCTGCTGTGTGGTGGTCAGGCCAGGGCGAGAGCCATGACCGGAACGTCGTGGTCGGTGAGCACGCTCGCGTCGGCCTGGTTGAGCTTGGTCGGGGTGTTGGACTGGGAGTTGAGGTACCAGGCGCGGGCAAACGGCGTGCCGAAGAAGAAGTTCGCCGCGGCGGCGGGGGATTCGTTCTGCACGTGGAAGAACGCGTAATCCGAGGCGCCGCCCGTGGTCAGAACCCATGTCAGCCAGTAGCGGCCGGGCGAGAGGGTGATGGTTGACGGCATGGCGATCGCGGTTGAGCCGATGTGGTTGGTGGCCATCTGCGGTGGACTGCCGGGCGTCTGCCCGGCCATGCCGAGGCTGACCGGCGCCGCCGTGCTGGTGACCTTCGTACCGTCCTCGCGGTAGATACCCGCGGCGAACCGGGCGGCGGACACGCCCCCGTAGCCGCGGGCGAACATGATCACGGCGTTGGCTTGGGTCGGCTCGGTGATGTTGATCCCGCACACGTAAAGACGTTGGGGCACAAGGAACTTGGCCGCTGGGTTGGCCGCGGTGTACGGGTCGCACGTCCACGCCTGAAAGCCGAGAGCCTGCGGTGACCAGACGTTCCGGGCGCCGCCGTTCACCGTCGGGAGCTGAGTGGCGGGCACGCGCCCGTTGGCGTCGAGTGCGGCCACACCGCCGGCCGTGCCGCGCGTGCTGGTGGCCAGCGCGCCGACGTCGTCCGCGCTGAGCTGTACGGCGCCGGTCTTGCCGTTGACCGACGTGACCGCGCCGACGGTGGAGGGGAGTTGGGTGGCGGGTACGCGGCCGGTGTCGTCGAGCTGGGCGATGCCACCCGGGGCGCCGGCCGCCGTGGCGGGGACCGCTCCGACGTCGGCCGCGGCGAGCGTAACCTCGGCCGCTGACTGGCCGTTGACGGATTGCACCCGGCCGTCTGCCCCCGGGGTACCTTGTCCGCCGCGTGCGCCTTGGGGGCCTGGCTCGCCCTGGGGCCCGATCGGACCGCGTTCGCCCTCGGGGCCGCGGGGGCCAACCAGAGATGCGAGCCAGACGGCCGGGGCACCTTCGAACCCGGCGGCGACGGCCACCTCGTACGCCGAATCGCCCCGCACAGCCACGTAGTTCGGCTTGGCCGGGTCGGTCGGCGCGATGTCGGCGAGGTCTACGAGCGGCGCCTCGGCGGGCAGCAGGACTTGATACGAGCGGCCGGCGGGGATGCCCCCGAGCTGCTCGGTGACGGTGTACGACCAGCCCGACGGGTCCATATCGGGTGCGTCGGTGGCGGGCAGGGTCGCACTGATCTGCCCCTGGGCGTCGAGGGCGGCGACGACGGGACCGCCGAGGATCACTTCGGCGGTGGGGAAGGTGAGTTGGGCCGGTGCGCGGAATGTCACGCTGCCGGACAGGGGCCGGCCATCGGGTGAGAGATAGCGCCCGGTGACGGTGACGGTGGGGATGGAGTCGGGAAGCACGACATCACCTCATGACTGGTCGGTAGGGCGTTGGGGTGAGCGCCGGCATGCGGCTTCGGCAAGGCCGTGGAAGCCTGTGGAGGGGGTCAATCAGTCTGAAATCGGAGCAATCATGAACATTGACGACAACGTCGACGGCTCGGTCCAGCAGATGGAAGACGAGGCCAGGGACCGGTCCGGTAGGAACCCGCAGTCGAATGACGAGGCACAGCGCAAGCCTTCGCAGGAACAGCCGCAGCGCAAGCCTTCGCAGCCGCAGCGCAAGCCTTCGCAGGCGCAGCAGCAGGGCCAGCCCAACTCTGACAATCTGCGGATTGACATAGGCGACCTGTCGTAGACCGGGGGTCACCCGCCGGCTCCGGTTTGGCGCTGCTTCTACGCTTCGCTGGCGTTGGCGGTGTTGCCTCCCCATATGCCCTGGCACCACGCAGTACAGGTGCCAGGGCCGTTGGTGCGCCGGGCTTGGATGAGGAGGACGGCGGTGTCGCCACGGGATAGGCCGTGTGTCTTGGGGGTGATGCGCTGGGAGGTGAAGGCTTCTTTGCCGGTGGCGGTGACGGTGTTGCCGAGCTGGGTGAGGTTGCCGCTGTGGTTGAGCATGAGGCGGGCCTCGGCGGTGGTGCCGGCCGGCGCGTGAATCGACCAGTTCGCCGCGAGCACGGCGTGTTGCGTCCAGATGGTTCCGACGTGCGTCGTTGTCCAGTCGGAGGCGGTGACGGGGGCGCTGGGGGCGAGGGGGATGGGTACCCACGGGCGGCCGAGGTACCCGTCGGCGTACCCGTCGTCCATCACGATCGGGGAAGACGGATACCCGCCGCGGGGAAACAGCCTGATCATTTGGGATGCGGTGGTGTCGTTGCCGCCTACCTCCAGGGCGATGCCGGTCCCGTCCTCGCGGGCCATGCTCACGCCGTACCGGCCGGTGGTGGGGAACTGGCCGACCCCGAGAACCTGCGCGCCGCCGGGGGCCCGGACGTCGAGGGAGCCGCCCTCGCCGATCACGACGGCCCCGTGCGTGATGCGGTTCATGGCAGGCCGGGTCTGCGCGCGGCCGGCCAGTTCGCGAACCTGGCGTTCAAGGGTGCGGATGCGGTCGAGTAGGTCGAGGGGGACAGCGGCCATTAGGGCGCCTCCAGGTACAGGCGGGCGGTCTCGGGTTGTCCGCGCGAGGGGGGTGTGATGGCCATGCCGACGACGCGGTATCGCGCATCGAGGCCGTCGGCGAACCACAGGTCGCGTATGCGCAGGCGGATGGTGGTGCCGAGCATGGCGGGGGAGAGGGGCGCGCGGCCCATGTGGACCGTGACCTCGGGGATAGTGCGCGGGGTGCGGGCGGCGTTCCAGTCGGCCCGCGCGTGCGCGTCCAGGGTCGGCTTCTCGATCACCGTGGAGTAGTCCGAAGTGCCGTCGAGGCGGGGCCAGCCGGCCGCGAACGCGGCCTCGTCAACGAGCAGATCGGAGAGCAACGGCACGGAGTCCTCGGTCTGGTTGGCGTTGTCGCTGGCACCGCGGGACTGCCAGACGCTCGCTTGTCCGGTGGCGTCTACGGGCCAGGCGTAGGACATGACTGGGCCCGGGTGGTCGAGGACGGTGTCGGCCGTGCCGGTGCGGATCACCGGTGACCCAAGCTGCAAGCGCTTGATGCGCCGGCCGCTTTCGGGATCACGGAAGGCGGCTATACGCCACTCAAACCCGCTCTGCACGTTGCCGAGTTGGTCGATCAGGTCGCGCAGCGAGGGCACGTCGTACCGGCTGTAGAGGCGGTCACGGGGCGTGCCGGACGTCTCGGTGCCGTACTCGATGCCGATGTCGCCGCCGGCGGTCTGCTGCGCGTAATCGATCAACTGCCGCACGATGTCGAACTGTTCAACCTGCCGTGCCTCGAAGGTGTCGAAGAGCCGGCGGTGATCGAGGTAGCTGTCGAAGGTGCCCGCCTGGACCTGCATGGACAGAAAGCCGCGGTCGGTGGACTGCACGGACGCGGTCCACACGATTCCGCCCCACCAGATTTCTCGTCCCCGCTCGATCCACAGTGCGGTGCGGCCGGGGGCGACGGCGGTGCGGACGCGAGCCGCAACGGCGGCGTTGGGGATAGGGATGGTGCCCGAGGCGGTGCCGGTCTTGCCGAGGTAGTCGTCGAAGCTCACCCCTTGTAGGGGCAGCACGTCGAGTAGTTGGTCGGTGCGCAGATCGCAGAACAAGGCTCGGTAGGGGGCGGACACGGCGTACCCCCTTGCGTGTGGGTCAGTCGGTCCACCAGGAGCAGCCGAAGGCCAGCCATGTGGAAACGGGTCGTTGAAAGGCGGCGCTGATGGTGCCTCGGCCGCTGATCTCGCCGCGGACAACGCCAATCGGGTAGGTGCTGGAGACGTCGCAACCGAACGTCACCTCGACGTACGAGCTGGGCGACTGGGACGGCCGGTAGGCGGCGGGCAGGGTTAGACCGGGGAGGGGTTGTCCGTCGGCGGGGATGGGGCCGGCGGTGCGGGTGATGCGCCCGCGCAGGTGCACTTGTGTGCCGGTCTTGCGGATTTGGAAGGGGTAGGCGTTGGCGGAGAACCGCTGATAGCCGGTGGGTAGGGGTAGGTCGAGCCAGCCGGTGTCGGCCGGGTGGATCTGCCACGTGTTGGCCGAGGCGGACCAGCGTTCCAGGCCGGTGCCGGTGTCGCGGTACTGCCCGTCGTAGGCGCCGGGGAAGTTCAGGCCCCAGCCGCGGGGGATGATCCCGCCGTACGCGGCGGTGTACCGGCGCCGATCGGCCAGCGCCGTACTCCAGTTGATCCCGCCCGTTCCCGCGGAAGCACCGGCCGGAACGGTCACCTCCCACAGGCGGAGCGCGGCCGGCGGCAGCATCGGGGCGGTTGGGGTTGCCGAGGGGGTGCCCTGGATGATCTCGATGGCGACGTCTGTCTGCTCGCTGGTGTCGTACAGGGGGTCGAGCACGCGCAGCACGATGGAGTCGACCCGCGGGTACTGCGCATCACCGTCCGCAACCGTAAGTGTTTCAGGGGCGGTTACGGCGACGGGGTAGGCGCCTTGGGAGTCGGTGCCTTGCACGAGTGCGCGGCCGGTGCCGATCTGCACCTGCATGGAGGCGACCGGCGTCGCTTTGAGCGGATCACCTCCAGCGATCACGCCACCGCGGGAGGCGAGTTCGGAGGTGGGGGCCATGGCGCCGAGCGGCGCGAGGCGGGTGTCGGCGCGGGTCTGCCCGTCGGGCAGCAGCCACGCGGCGCGCACGGTCACAGGGTCTCCTTACCAGTAGGCCGAGCGCCACCGCACGGAGCAGGCGGCGCGCGGGTCGGTGGTGCCGGGCGCGGCCCGGAAAGCGAAGTGCGTAAGGCCAGGCGGGAGCGCGAACGTTCCTTCTGGGCCTGATTGGTTGGTGGCGGTGTAGAGGCGTGAGGCGGTGCCGTTGAGCGTGACCGTGCCCTCGTTGGTGTCGACGGTCAGCGTGTCGTCGGAGGCGAGGGCGAGGTCGTACTCGATCCGGTCGCCGGTGGCCAGGTTGGTCAACGACGGCAGGGCAACCGGCCCCCGGAAGCTGATCACTGGGTGTGTGGGGGCGTCTCCGTCGTTGGCTACGGCGAGAGTGCCGGTGGAGCCGGGTGCGCCGAAGTCGAGCGGCCAGTCGAGGCGCTCGACGGTGCCGGAGGTGAGGTGCCAGTCGAGGCCGGGCTCAGGCATCGGTAGCCGGGTCTCGACGCGCTGCTCGACGACGGCGTACCGGCGCGGGTCGCTCGCCTCGAACTGCACCGCACCGCCGGTGACGACGCCGATCGCGTACCCGCGGGTGACGGGGATCGAGCGACGTATGCACCGTGCCCACGACAGCAGGGGCGGGGAGTCGTCCAGGCGCACGACGAGCGGCTGCTCGCTGTCGGTGAGCGTGGTTGCTGCGGCGAGGTATCGCACGACGGTGCCCACCGCGCCGGGTTCGGCGCGCAGCACCAGGCCGTCAACGGTGATGGTGCGCGGCTGTGCCAGCAGTCGGCCGGGGAGGGCGCCGTGTGCGTCGGAGCGGGCCACGCTGCCAGAGTCCAGGCCGGGGGAGTCTTCCCAGCCGGTGAGGGACTGCCAGCGGTAGGGGGTGCCGGGGCCGAGCAGCAGCTCGCCGAACTGTATGTGCCCCGGCACGCTGACCATGTCGCCAGCCACGGTCACCCCCTTGCCTTGGCGTGCCAGGCCAGCGCCGCGGCGGTTTGGTCCGCGGTCGCCGATCCGGCGTGCCAGTTCTCGATATGCACGGTTGCTCCCCAACTCCCGCTCTGCGGCGTGCTGGTGGCGGGTGCGCCGGCAGTCGTGGCGAGCTGCGGGGCGGCGGGGACAGACACAAGGTTGCGCATCGTGCGGTCGACCGCGGGCGCGCCGGACTTGATGCCCTCGACGATGCCCGAGGGGATATGCCGGCCGATCTGATCCCGCATGACGCGCGAGGGTGAATGGATGCCCAGCGCGCGGGCAATCGGCCCGGGGATCAAGTCCTTTGCCCACCCGGCGAGGGTGCTGGCGAGCCAGGGACCCATGTTCTTGATCCCGTTCCACAGGCCCGTGATCAGGTCGCGGCCCTTGTTGTAGAGCATCGAGCCGAAGTCGCCGAAGTACGACACGATGCGCACGGGAAGTCCGCGGACCCAGTCGAGCATCTCGCCGGCCTTGCGTTGTGTGCCGTCCTTGATTGCTGACCAGTGCTTGATGATCAGCCCGACGAGGGTCCAGTTCAGGAAGAAGTCGACGATGCGCTGCGGCAGTGCCTTGACCCAATCGACGATGGCGTTCCAGACCCGGACGGTGCCGGCCTTGATGTCGTCCCAGTGTTTGATGATCAGGCCGACGAGGGTCCAGTTCAGGAACAGGTCGAGCAGCCACTGCCCCACACTCTTGATCTTGTTCCAGACCCACTCCCAGGCGGCGGCCGTGGCGTTCTTGATGGCGTCCCACTTGGCGACGATCAGCGCAACCAGGCCCACAACGGCGGTGATGATCCAGCCGACGGGGCCCATGGCCATCACCCACGCAGCAGCCATCCGCGCGGCCTGCATCAGACTCTGCGCACCCATGAGGACCCATGCCCCCACCACGCGCGCACCCGTGGCGACGGCGGCGGCACCTTGCGCCACCCAACCGGCAAGAACCGTGACGTTCGAGGCGACGAACCGTGCGGCGCCGGTAACGGCCGCGGCGCTTTGCGTCGCCCAACTCGTCACCACGGATGCCGCGGTGGTGGTGGCCTGCGTGGCGAGCGTGACCAGGGTGGGGAGCATGAGCGTGGTGATCACGCCGGCCGCGATGCTGAGCGCGGTGGAGTGCTGGGATACGAAACTCGCCGCAGTCTTGAACGCGCGGCCGAGGCCACCGTCGCCGAGCCAGTTCACGAGCTTCTCAATCGCTGGAACGACGTAGGTACCGAGGACCTCGACAACGCCCTGCATCAACTTGCGTTTGAACACCTCGACCTTGGTTGCGGCGTTGTCCCGCATGGCGTTGCCCGCCCCGTCGGCGGCGCCCTTGACACCCCCCAACGCCTTTACGGCGCTGGACGGGTCGAGCGTGTAAAGGGCCCGCGCTAGGTCTTCGCTTTTCGTGCCGAAGAGATCCATTGCGATCGAGTTGCGTTCGACGGGGTCGCGGACCGCACGGAGCTTGTCGGCGACCGTGTCGAAAGCCTTGAACGCCGCGGGCCCGCCCTTGCCGAATGCCTTGAACAAGTCGTCTGCCGGCAACTTGAGTTCTTCGAGCCCCTTGCGGACTCCGTCGCCGCCCTTGACCGCCTCAATGCTAAATTCCTTGATCGCGTCTGCGACGACGTCAGCATCGCGGGCACCGCCCTTGAGCCCCTGCTGAATGAGCCCCATGGCCTGCTGTCCGGACAGGCCCATGTTCCGGAACTGCGTGCCGTATTCGGTGAACGTGTCGAGCAAATCCTCGGCCGCGTTCCCGCCGCGCTGTGTGCCTCGAACAAGCACGTCCATCGCTTCATCCGCGGATTTGGCGAGGCCCGTGCGCATCATCTGGCCCACGGATCGGGTGACGGCTGAGACGTCCTCGCCCATCACGGCCGCGGTATCGGCGACCCGCCGGCCCATGGTGGCGATCTGCTGCTCGGTTGCCTCGGGCGGCAACAGGCCATTACGCGCAATGCCGGTGAGAACCTCGGCACCGTCTTGGACGGAGTCGACTACGGCACTGCTGTAGAGCTGGCCGGCGACCTTGCCGTACTTCGCGGCGACGGGGCCGCTGGTGCCGAGCTGCGCCTGTAGCTGGCCGGGGACCTTGGACTGTTCGAGGGCTTCGCCAATTCCGCCGACCAGGGCGGTACCGATGGCCAGGCCGACCGCGGCGGCAGCGAGCCGCTTGAGCCCCTTCTGTATGGCCTCGGCGGCGCGGTTGCTGCCCCGATCGGCGCCCCGCTCGACACCGTCGCCGAGCTGGTCGCCGGCCTGCTGCCCGGAGCGGCCGGCGCCCGCGGCCATACGGTCGCCGCCAGCGCGCAGCGCGGCCTCGGCCCGCTGCACACCAGTCCGGGCGCCGGAGTCATCGACGCTGATGGTTGCGGCGAGTTCGCCGACGCGCAGGGCCACGGCGCATCACCTCCGGACGGTCGAGCCTCCCGGGGATGCGGAGGCGGCGGGTGGGGGTGTGAGCGCGCGGGCGAGGCGGGACTCGGCGGACAACAGGGCGAGGATGCGCACGCGCAGCCACCGCCAGGACCGGGCCCGCAGCAGTGCCCGGTCGCCGACGTCGACGCCGTACATCTCGTGCAGGTCCGCCTCGATCAGCGGCCAGTGCCCGAGGATCTTGGACCAGGTGAGCGCGAGCGGTTGCCCCTGCCCCGGGCGCGGGCGGGGGGTGCCTTCGGGCCACTCGTACCACTCGTGGAGCCCCGAGGCGGGGTCGACTTCGCCGCGCCCGATTGGGCCCGGCGTGCCTGCCGATTCGGGGCTGCTCGATTTGGGTCGCCGCCCGCATTCCAGAACTTCTCTGCCGCGGCCTTGTCCTGCGTGATCCACACCATCGCTGTCAGGGCGGCGTGTTTGAGGGCGGGCCAGGGCACGGCGTCGGCGACCATCTGCGCGTGCGCGCTACCGAGAACCTCGCGGTACAGGTCACGTTCGGCAGCATCACCGAGCACCTGCTCGTCGACCTGCCCGCCGTCGGCCGCCACCGCCGCGGCGTTCAGGAGCGCCTGCGTGCGCAGACCGACCTCGGCGGAAGGTGCCGGGACGGTGTACGTCTTGCCTCGGATGGGGAATTGAATGGTTTCGTCGAGCAGCTCGTCGAGAGCCTCGAACGCCACTACGCGTCACCGCCCTTGTTGTTCACCGGCGGCGCGTCCCCAACGGGGTTCGGGATCTCGACCAGCGGGCCCGATCCGGTAAGCGTGACCTTGATCGTGTCGACCTCGTCGGGGCCGCCGCCCTCGGGCTCCCAGGTGACCAGGGCCGTGCCTTCCTGGGCGTCTGGGGCGCCGTTGCGGTCGTAGTAACGCACGCGGACGTAAGAAGCCGCGCCGAACGACATGCTTGCCCGGCGCAGGGTCTCCTGCGCGGCGTTGAATCGGCCGGTTGTGGGGTGGGCGCGGTGGGCGAGGGTGACCTCGACCGACCACGCGAGCATGGTCACGGCCTGCTCCGACCAGCCCTCGGCGTCATACGTGGTGACGTCCTGCTGAGTCGGTTCGATTTTCGGCGTGAACTCAGTAACGCCGGGGACCACGGCCCATGCCGGGGTGCCGTCCTTGCCTGTGTCGAGTTCCAGTCGGTAGCGGCGGGCGAGCGCGGTCACGGTCTCGGCCGGCGGCGTCGGGGTGCTCATCGTGGCGCCTCCTATTCAAGATTCGGGGCCCTGCGGTGGGCGCGGGCGTAGTAGTTGCTGCTGCGTTCCATGCGGCCGGCGGAGTCGGCGCCGATCGGCGCGGCTGAGACGCGATAGAGAAGCTGCACACGGGCCGTGCCCCAGGTGTGGGGGCCGGAGCCGTGCAGCACGTCGAACACCGCGTCGTCGAGCGCGTCGACCTCGCGCGGGTCCGCGCTGGCCCGGGTACGGAGCTGCACGCCGGTGAGGGTGTCGGTGAGCACCGGGGAGTCGGTGACCGAGTAGGCAGATAGGCAGATCACGCGATCTGGCGCCGGTGGCATGGTGGCGACGGTGATCGCGGTATCGCCCGGCTGATACACCCCATCGGGCCGGTAGCTCCCGACCCCGGCGGCGTCCAAGAGACGGGCGAGGCCGTCGAGCAGGTCGGCGGTGTAACTCATGAGCGCAGCGCCCGCCGAACCTGCGCCGCGATCAACGCCTGCACGTCGCCGCTCGTGCTCGGTAGCACCGATTCGAGGTACTTCGCCGAACGCCCGGGAGAATGCCGGGCGTTCATGTCCTCGTGCACCCGCCGGGCGTAGGGGGTGTCATAGGAGACGGCGGCGACGATCTGCTGCTCATCGACGCTGGCGGCGCCGGAGCGTTCGAGGGTGCCCTCGGCGATCGGTACCCGCTTTCGGCTCTCGGCGAGTACGTGCTCGGCGCCGAGCAGCGCGCCGCGGGCGGCGGCCTGTTGGATGGCGGCGGTTGCTGCCTGGCCGTCCCACTGTAGGTGGGCCCGTTGTGCGGTCATTCGCAACTCACCTCCGTACAGGCGGGAATAGGCAGTCCGGGGGCGGTGTGGCGAGCCACGGTGAGCGCGGTGGTGGTGCGCCCGCCGGGCAGGGTGATCTGGCTCCCGGGTGGGCAGTCGAGCGTCGGCCCGGCGATGACGGTTGCTGTTGCGGTGACTTGGCGACCGTCGGCGGTGCGCACCAGGCGGGGACTGTCGTCCACCAGGGCGGGCACGTTGGGGATGGCGTGGCGGTATTGGGCCCCGTAAGCGCCCTCGCCTGCGTACGGCGCGACTGTGATCCGGTGCCGCAGCAGCACCGCGGGGACCTGGGTCACCATGCGAACACCTGCCCCGGTTCGAGGCTGGCGCGGCGCAGGATGCGGTCGGCGCGCGGGGCGAGGTCGACGCCGGACGATCCGGCGCTGCGCCCAGACCGACCGGACAGGGAGACGGGTCCGATAGAGACCGAGTCCCACTGTCCGGCCGCCCCGGTGCCGTCGTCGCCGGCGGCGAGTTGGTACTCGACCTGTGCGCAGGTGGCATCCCGCAGCGCGGCTGCGATGGTTGCCTGGGTGGGGTCGCCGTCCTCGTCGACCGGATACACGGCGGTCAGCAGCGCACTGTCGACATCTTCGGACGCACGGGCGAGGAGTCGCTCGGCGCCCTCGGGGGCCGGCTCACCGGTCCATGCCGCGTACTGCTCGGGGGTGGCATAGACGCGTCCCATAGCTCACGCCTTCTTGGTGCGCTGCTCCGGCTGCGGATCGTCCCCGCTAGTGGAGTTGGGCCGGCTGGCAGCGGTGCGCAGGACGACGACCCCCTCGTCGTCCAAGCGGTGCGTCGCGTAGTGCACGTTGGTGGCGATCAGCGTGCTGCGGGAGAGCACCCTGCGTTCGGTCTCGACCAGCGGGCGACGCTTGTAGAGCAGGCCGAGCGCACCGCGCCGGATCATCAGCGCGTTGTACGTGGCCGGCTTGCCCTCAGCGCCCGGGGTGGTGGTGACGCGATCGGAGACATAGACGTTCACGCCGCCGATTCGCCCGATCATGCCGCGCGGGATCACGGCACCGGTGCCGAACTTGTCGGCGCTGATGAAATTGGGGTCAGCAAGCAGGCTCGCGTGCTGCACGGAGTGAATGACGAGGCCGGCCATGTTGTCCGGCTCCCACTCGTCCCGAAACCGCGTGATGCCTTCCACCAGGACCTGCCACGAAAGCGGCTCGTCGGAAGCATCGACGTCGAGCACGCCAGGGGCCTCGGCCGCGGCGATGAGATCCTTGTCGATCTTCCGCGCGATCAGGACACCGAGCTGCCGCTGCGTTTCCGCATACGGGTCGCCGAACGCCACCAGGCGCGCCTTGTCCGTGAGCTCGACGGCCTTCCCGGCTTCCTTGATGGTGGCGGTGGCGCCCGGGTTGGTGCTGAGCTGCTCGGGGGTCATCGGGGTGCCCTCGTCGAGCTCCTCGGCCTCGCCCAGCGTGCGCCACTTGGGGAAGTTGGCGGAGTCGCCTGGCTTGCCTTCGAGGGTGTTGTCATCCAGGGCGAGTGAGCCGACGATGAGCTTGCCCTTGAACTTCGCCTGGACCATGTCGGCCCAGACGTCCGGCACGATCATCTGTGCCGAGGTGGTCTTTCCGGTCGCCATCTGGCGCCTCCTTGCTGCTTAGTTACTCGGACGCGGCAGAAAGCCGCCGGTACAGATCGGGGTCGGACTGGAACAGCTCCACGCGCTTGCCATACGGCAGGGCGGCGAACTGCTCGGCGGTGAACTGCGGGAGCGGGGTGGCGAAGAAGTCGGCGCCCCCCTTGGGCGGGCCGGCAAGGACGCCGTCCGCACGCAGGAGAGGGTTTGCCTCGATGGCGGCGGCGATGACCTTGTCGAGTCGCTCGGCGAACTTCGCCTCGGCCGGGTCGAGTTCGGCGAGCTGCTGCTCGACCGCGCGGGAGTCGAGCAGCCGGGCAGGGTCGGCGCCGCCACGGTGGGCGGCCTGGTGCGCGGCGAGCTCGACGCGTAGCTGCTTGGCTTCGGCGAGGGCCGTGTCCCGTTCGGTGGCGGCCTGCTCAGCCAATCGTGCCGGGTCCTGCTCGCCGGCGGCGCCGCTGGGATCGAGCACCTTGCGCAGGGCAGCGAGCAACTCGTCGCGCTCCGCAGTGGCCTGCTGCGCGGCCTGCTCGGTGTCGGCGAGTCGCTGCGCGACGGCCGGCTCAACGGCAGGCACCTCGACGGCGCCGGTGCTGCTGCCCTCCGGTGCAGTGGGTGGGGTGGGTGGGGTGGAGGGGTTCGGTTCGGCGCGGGTCGGCGGCGCGGCGGGGGTTTCAGACACGCGGGATCACGTCCTTCCGATGTGGTGCGGGCAAAGAGAAGGGCCCGCAGTCTGCGGGCCCGGAGTCAGCGGCGTGCTAGTCCGCGGGGGTGTGCGGCGACTTCTGGCCGGCCGCGTATCCGCGGACCCACGCTGTGCGCAGCAGGGAGTCGGCGGGGTGCGGGCAGTCGGTCACCGGGCGGCCGGCGTGCGCAGCCACATATCCGGCGCGGCGCGCCCGAATAGCGTCCTCACGGAACCCCATGGCCAATCTCCTTTAGAACTTGCGTTGTTGGTCTGTACGGGCGTGGCGGGCGGTCTCGGCCGCGCTGCTGCGGATGCCTGTTACCTGCTCGGTGAACTCGGCCAGGGTGACGCGGGGCGATTGCTCCTCCCAGAACCTGATCAAGTCCTCTGAAGCGCGCGCGTAGGCGACGTGGGAGGGGCCCGAGAACAGACTGCGAGGGTCGACGCCGTCGGCCTCGGCCCGCCGGTTGAGCAGATGACCGCGGGTGGCGTCCTCGGCGGCCAGCCATTGCAAGTGCAGGTGCTCCTCGTACATCTGGCGTATCTCCGGGCGGGTGTAGGCGGTCTGTGCGAGGCGGTCGGCGAGCTCCCGCTCATACACCCAGCGTTCGGCGGCCGACATGTGCTCGGTCCCATCCGGGCCCTTGGTGATGTCGCGGCCCCACGCGCCCCACTCGTCGGGGTCCGCCGGCGCCGGATCGTCCAGGCGTACCGGGCCCATGGCTTCATCGAGGGCGGCCCGGTTGGCGACGGTGTCGGCCACGCCTGTCCCCGCGGCGGCGGGTGGCGGGGGCGCGGGGTATCGACGGTCGATCTCGGCAGCGATCCGCGCGGCGTCCTCGGGGCCTGCGTAGCGCACGCCCCACACGAGCAACTCGTCGCCGAGCTGCGACAGATCAGCGGCCAGGCGCCCGCCGGGGAACAGTTCGGCCAGCAGGCGGCGGCGGTGAACCTCGGAGCCGATCGCCTCGCGGTCGCCTTCAACGTGCCGGGCGCGGGTGGCGAGATCACGCTCGGACATGCCGACCAGGTCGCGCCGGATGCCAGGCAGCGCGGCGTCAATGTCCCGCCGGTCCGCCTCGGCCATGATCCGCAGCATGTCGTCGTCGCCCAGGCGCGTTGCGACACGGGCGAGCTCGTCGTCGCTGAACGCGGAGAGATCGTCGACGAGTTGGCCGTGCGGACGGAAGCGGTCGAGCAGTGCCTGCACGTCGCGCCGGTCGGCCTCGTTGCTGATCCGGTGCCGGTCGTGCTCGTCGAGCACACCAGGGCGCAGCGCGGCGCCGAGCTGGGCGTCGCTCATCTCCGGCAGGGTCCGCGCGTCACCGGAGCGCACCCGAGCGACCTCGAACGGGTCCGACCCCGGACCACCCACGGTGCCGGGACGGCCCGCCATGCCCCCGGCCGGGGGCAGGTTGCCGGCGCCGAGCTGCTCACGCTCGCGACGGCGGATGAGCTCGGGATGCTCGCCAAGATGCGCCCGCATCTTGGCCTGCCACTGCCGCACCCGCGCCTCGGCGGCCCGCTTGCCTTCGGGTGTCGTCGAGGCGGCGGCGCGGTTCTTCCACTTCCGTATGCCGCGTTCGATCGCCCGCTGCTTCTGCGTGGCCTCATACCCTCTCGGGTCCTGCGAGTGCTCGACGGGGGCACGTGTGACGCCGGGCAGGTACGCGCTCGTACTGTGACGGCAGTTGGGATGCTGCAACCCGGCGCGGCGCGCCTCGTCGAGACTGCCGGCGATCCGCACACGGACCATGCGGCCGTCTTCGACGGCGTGCTCGACCTCGATCACCCGGGCCCCGTCGGGACCGTCCAGCGCCAGCACACGGCCCTCATACGGTTTGCACAGTGGGCACTCGTGCGGAGCGTTGGAGACGATCACCAGGTCGACGCCGGCGGCGCGCAGCCGGTCGCCGTGCGCCTCGACCGCGGCACGTCCCACGCTGGTGCGCACGGTCATCTCGGCGTACGAGGTCATCGACCACGCCCGCCCGGCCTTGTCGACGAACGTCCGCAGACCACGGTCGGCAAACCGCTCCATCGCGCGTTGGGTGGCCTGACGTCGGGTGTCGATCCCGAGCAGGGGCGTGGAGGACACCTCGGCAACCACTTGCCGGTAACCGTCCTCAACACCGCGCAGAATGCCGCGGTGCGTCTCCTCGACAAGATCGACGGTCTCCTGCGCCAGGCGGTCAACGGCACGGGCGTTGGGGGTGCTTTCAGCGATCCGCCGGACGTCCTCGTCGTGCAGCGCGCCCAGCTCGATCAGCCCGGCCCGCGCGCCCACGTTGTACGCCTCGGCGACAACGTCGAACACCTCAAGTTCCATGGCGGTGCCGAGCGCCTCGACGACCTGCTGCGCACCGCGTCGCAACGCCTGCACATCGGCCAGCTTGGCCGTGGCCCACCCCGGAGCGTCGTACCCCGCGGCAAGCTGCCGCGCCACGATCCCAAGCAGCCGCTGCTCGGCGTCCGCATACAAGTCCCGAACACCGGCCGAGAGGTCTTCGACCATGGCGGGGTGGATCGGCATGCAGCCACCCCCCTACGCGCATCACGCTGTGCCGGTCCTCCGGTGGGTGCGGGGCGACCGGCACAGCGAGGGTGATGCTCTAGATGGCTACGACGTTCACGGCGCTGGGGCCCTTCTGACCGTCTTCGATCTCGAACTCGACGTTCTGGCCTTCCGCCAACGTCTTGAATCCGTTGCCTTGGATCGCCGAGAAGTGCACAAACACGTCCTTGCTGCCATCAGCCGGGGCGATGAAGCCGAACCCCTTGGATTCGTTGAACCACTTCACCTGGCCCTTGATCTTTGCCACTGCTACTCCTTGAGCTATGAGCGGCCGATAGGGACATCGGCCTCGATGGGGGAATTATCCTGTCGAGCGGCCTGAGCGGCACCTTCTAGAGAAGGTGGCCGGATTGCATGGGGTCAGGCACGGCCTGCCCGGACTCGGTCAGGATGCGGTCGGTCTCCTCGCGTACGGCGGTGTCGTCCCAATCCGGGTGCAAGATCCGCACTTTGGTCTCGACGCTGACGGCCTGTGCCTGCTGGAGCAGGGACAGGGTCTGCGCGACCGATTGCGGGTCTTCGGAGACGGAGTCGCCGAACACCAGCCGTGGGCGCTCCGGGGCGAGGCCCGGGGTGAACAGGGCCTGGTCGAGCATGAGCATCACGTGCAGCATGTCGGCGAGTGCGGGTGCCCAGTACCGCGATTTGGTGTCGCGGGTGATCATCGATCGGCGCTCGCGCGCGGTGACTTCGGTAGCAGTGACGGCGGCGCCCTGGTCACCGAGGCCGAAGGACTGGACGCTGTAGCCAGCGGACCGTACGGCCTGCTGTGTGAGCGCCTCGGAGGTCTGCCGGTGCTCGTCGACCCTGATCGCGAACTGCGCCAGGGTGATCCCACCCTGCTCGGTCGGGGGCACGTTCAACGCCTGCCAGATTTCCCGGTCAGCATCGAACGAGGCGCCGCGGCCGGGGCCGCGGTCCCGCAAGTAGGCGTCCGGCACGATCAGCCGCGCACGGGCGAGGCGGATATCGCGCATCCACGACGACCACACCTCGTCGATCTCGTCGAGCATGTCGTACAGCGGCGCCGCGTAGTCACTGCGCCCGTGCGGACTTTCCAGGTGAAGCCGGTGAGGCTTCATGTTCGGCACGTAAGCGGCGGTGAGTGCGGGGATACCGGTCTCTATGGTGTCGCCGGCGGGCCCGAGCGAGGCGGCCAGAGGTGCGGTTTCAGGCCGTTCGGTCAGTGGCACGCGGATGCCGACGTGGTCGGGGGTGCCCTGGTAGAGACCGTGCACGATCCGACCGGCCTCGTGCCGCTCCACATGGCGCCACACGGTTCCGGAGTCCTCGCAGGGCAGTTCGTGCCAGAAGGTGACGGCCGCCAGGATGCCGAAGCGGAATTCAGGCACGGCACGGTGAGCGTGCACGACGGTGAGCAGGGGGCGGGCGACGAGGTCGCGGTCCCAGGTCACCCGGAGGTACACACCGCCGAGCGCCGCCCCCACCTCCGCGGCTTCCAGCAGCGTGTTCGCTACGCCGCCGGCCTCGATCAGCTTGTCGAGGCGCTGCTGCGTGGGGGAGTTGGTGACGGTAGCGGTGGGCGGCTCGGAGAACAGCAGGGCCGCCGAGGTGTGCGCGATGTCCGCGGCGAGCGGGATATGCATCCGCCGGTCGCGCTCGCCGGGTACGGGCGCACGGAGCCGGGACCACAGGCGGCGGCTGCCGTCCTCGCGCTGTTCGTCGCGCTGGTAGACGCGAGCGAGCAGCGTGCGGTCCCCGGAGTACCACGCGTGATCGGTGCGCATCTCCTGGTAGAAGGGGGCCATCTGCAGTGGTGGCCAAGGGGAGTTGTTATCAGGAAGCGACACCGGTCACCTCCTCATCGACGGGCGGAGCGGGAACCAGATGGCGCCACTCGTGGACGGTGGAGTGCAGCGCGTAGCGCAGCGCGTCGCATGAGTGGTCATTGACCTTGATGGGGCGGTCCTCGCCACGGGCGGCGGCGGCCGAATCCCAGGCGTACGAGGGCAGTTCATCGAGCAGTCCGGTGCATGAACGGTGCACGCGCAGCAGTCCGGAGTCGAGGGCGACGGATACCGAGCGGATGCCGTCGAGCACCTCGTTTCGGGCACGGGTGACGTGCGGGAATCCGTCTGTCCACAACTGTGTGGAAAACGATGCGGCGCTCGGGTCGACGAAGATCCATTCTGGTTCGACGTCCTGCTCGGCCAGCCATGCGCTTACGGCGTGGCTGTATTGGGCGTCGGTCATCTGCCGTCGCACGGCCCGCGCATCGTGGCGCCACTCACTCACCACATACAGCCGGTCGTCCGTGCCGAGGCCAACGAGCAGCGCGGCGAACGGATTCGTCGTGCCGTAGTCGACAGAAGCCCAGCAACGCCGCATGGCGGGCAGTTCGTCGACGACGTGCCGCTGCTCGTCGTACGCGTCGTAGATCGCGCCCTCGGCCACCACCCACGCGCCGTCAATCATCCGGCGCCGCCACAGACCGGAATACTCCGCGGCCAGCGACGCGACGTAGGCACGCGACAAGCTCGGGTTGTCGGCGAGGCGGAAATGCCATGACTTCAGGTCGAGTTCGGCCTCGCGGTCGAGATAACCGGTCTTGAGCCAGTGGCGCGGCCCGTCCGGGTTGGTGGTTGCTAACCCTCCATGTCAACCCCTCAGTACTGACGCGCCGTGTCGTGGCTCAGATACGCAGGTCAGCCGGGGTATCTCGCGCGGTCGCTGCTTCCCATGCCGGCATGACAACGGCCCCCGCCGCATGGCGAGGGCCGGTCGGTCGGGCGCCGTGGTGCTCACGATCCGACGAGTTCGATACCGATCGCGAGGGCGCCGAGCGCTTCCTTGTCCGGGCCGTAGATGCTCCGGATGTTCGCGAGCTGTTCCTCGCGGCTGGAACTCGGGTTGACGTTTGCTGGGCCCTCGCTGTCGAGCAGGGCCTCGAACGTCCTGTACTCGTTGACCCGGGTCACGCGCACATCGACGGTCTCCTCGGTGCCCTTGATCCGGAACCGGATCACGTCGCCCGCGGCGAGGTCTTCGAGGTGCGGGTACTTGACCCGTACCTCGGTGGACTTCTTGCCCGCGGCGACGAGGTCGAAGTACCGGCGGTAAAGGTTGAGCTCGTGTACGCGAGCTGCGGTTCCGGTCATGGGGCGGGAACGCTCCTAGCTGCTGGTGCGGTCATCATCCGGCCGACCTCGCCGGCCGAGTACGAGCGGAAGAAATGCCGGGGGTCCGAGAGTACGACCTCGGTCATGCCGAGCAGGTGCTCGACGTAGTCGGCCACCGTGCCGGGCCACTCTCGGGTGTCGAGCATCCAAGGCGCGGCGCCCTCCGGCAAGGGTGCGCGCCCTTCCCGAATGAGGGACTTGGACAGCTTCGCGCCCGTGTCCGTGACGATCTGCGGGCAGAACAGGCGGGCCGGGAGCTGCTGACGGGTGAGCCCTACGGCCTGTAAGGCGCCGTCGACGAGCTGCGAGCCGAACACCCAGTCGCCGCCCTTGACCATCACGTGCAGGGTGCCGCCGTGCGTGTCGGAGACGGAGAGCTCTTTCACGAGGTTGCGGTACAGGGTGGCGAGGTCGAGGTACCCGTCGCCGCCGTCCGGCGCGATGGTGACCTCGTACGCGCCATGGTGCAGGCACTCGGCCGTGACGATGGCGCGGTCGTGGCTGTTGTCGCGTACGCGGGTGCGCTGGGCGTACTTCTCGGACCAGCCGCACCCTGATTCGGGGCACGGCACACGGAGGTGAGCGACACCAGCCGACGGGGCGAGCCACCAGCGGGCCGCGTCCATCTGGGGCAGCACGCGCAGCCACGTGCGGCGGTAGTGCTTGGCGGCCTGCTGCTGGCTGTATGTCTCGACGACGTACGGCACGGCCAGGCGCTCGGAGAGCGCGGCGAAGAACGGCCGGTACAGGGCGTCGATCTGCTCGGCGATGGCCTGCGCGCCGAGGGCGTGCGCGTAGGTGCGCATGTAGCGGTGTCCGGTGAGGTGGTCCGTGACGACGGTGTGCGGTGCGTTGTCGAGGGCCGCGAACCGGACCTCGACCGGTACGCCGAACTTCTCGCGCACCCGCGTCGCAGTGGCGAAGGTGAGGGACTGGACGAGCGACGTACCGATGTGCGGTGCTCCGTTGATCTGTGTCCCGACCACGAACACGATCCGCTCGGGCGCGGCGTCGAGGACGCGGGGCGTCAGTACGTCGGGAGCGTGTGAAAGCGCGTTGGCAAGGACAGTGTTTGGCGAGACCGGGTAGTAGGAATCGGGGCGGGCGCGCTCGAACTGTTCCATGGACTCACTTCCCTTGGTTGGGGCGGTGGTTCTGGACAGGTGGTGCACCACCCCCGCGCCCGGGGGGAGCCGTTATCGGCGCGGGGGCGGGGTCATCGGGTGAAGCGCCAGCGGCGCGGCCTGCGGTGGCGTCCCGCCTCCACAGGGGCATTGGGGCGTCTTCCGGCGGGGGCGGGAGGCTGTATGGGCCTGCTATGGATCGGAAGGGCGTAGGCGCGCACGGAGTACCGGGCGTCGTAGTCCGTGACGTTGAGCAGGTAGGCATTACCCGAGGCGAGGACGCGCATGGCGCGTTCGTACTGCTCGTCGCTGCTGGCCCATTCGAGCAGATCGTCGTCGGGCCGCGGGCAGGTAGAGGCCGCAGCAACGAGCAGGACCGACGGCAGGTGCGCCGCCGCAGGCTCCGGGGCGAGCAGGCGGGCGAGATGCTGCGCCTCGGCGTGTATCCATCGTGCGGCGAGGCGCGGGGACGCGGCCCGGTAGTACGCGAGGACGACCTCGCGAGAGCCGCTGAGGTCGTGGGCGGTCACTTCACAGCGGAAGGCGACGGCGGCGTGCCTGAGCGGGCGCGCGGGTGTCGGCGGGCGATACGTCCCGACGGCCGCGCTCACAGTCCCTGCTCCCGGGCCTTCTTCCGGCGCTCGATGAGCTTCTCTAGTTGCAGGTGGTACAGCTCGACTTGCGCCGGGGTGAGGATGAGCACCGACTCGGAGTTGCCCCCGTCCTCATGGTGGACCGTGACCGATAGGGCGGCCTGCTGCGCCCGGGTGTCGTACACCACGTCGCGCCGTTGGGGCGTGACGTGTGTGACCGGTACGGCCACGGGGCGCAGGGTGGTCCCGTCGGCCCTTGCGCGCCAGTCGCCCCCGCCTCCGGGCAAGCGCAGGTGATACGACTTCGCGCTGTCGCTCGGCAGGGCGACGACGACCCCGATCTGCCCGCCCTCGGCGAGGTCGAGGGCGAGGTCGCCGAGTCGGGGGTGAAACGGGGCGCCCGTACCTAACTCGACGCCACGCGTGGGAAGTTGCTTCGAGGTCTGTTCGGCCATACCCCGAAGCTAGGGGCGAGCTACAGGCCGAATATGAGCCGGAGGAATACCACCCTCATCCGTCGAGGTGGAAGCGGTCTGACATGCGGCACAGCTTCTCGCGGGTGGCTGCTCGTTCGGCGTAGACGATGCTGCGCAGGGTTGACCGGGCAATGGGGTGGTTGCGGATGAGCTGCGGCGCGATGCGCTCGGCGGCCTCCAGTTCCTTCAACGCCTTGTCCCGGTTCCCATCCCACAGCCATGCCCGCGCGAGGTCCATGTGATGGTGGCCTTGCCGGGAGTTGGGGAGCGCTGCGACCAGGTCTCGGGAGGTGCGCCGGTTTATGGCCAGTGCCTTACGCTGCTCGCGCATCTCCAGTGCGACGCTGATTGCGTGGATCTGGACGTTGCCGGGTGAGAACGTGAGCGAATGCCGGTCGTAGATCGGGGGCCCGACGTACTCGCCCAACCGTTCGGCAGCCGTCTTTGCGTGCCCGATTCGGTCCTCGGCTTCCGCGGTGTGCCCGCCCCTTGCTGCGGACACTGCCGCGCGGAGCTGGAGAGAGCCCCACGCGCGCACGGCGAGCGGCTCGCCCCGGTCGTAGCCCTGCTGGAGACTCCCAATGGCCCGGTCCGAAAGGGCGATTGCGTCCGACCAATCCGCAGTGGCCCACATGTCCCACATGCGCATCCAATCCGCCACGGCTGGCATGACGGAGTCGCCGGACAGGCGGGCCGACCATGCGGCCCGTTCGCAGGCCATGGCGACCAATTCGGGGTGTCCGAGGGCGTGCGCGGCTGTGTGAGCGAATTTGCAGCACACGGCGTAGATGGCGAACGCTTCCTCGCGCTCATGACCGTTCGACACTTCGGCAAGGGCGCGAGCCTCGCGAAACAGGTCGGGGAGCACCTGCACGATTGCGACGTTCGCTGCGGCGTCGCGCAGGCGGTGCAGTCGGGTTGCCTCCTGCCAGAGTTGGCTAGCTGACCGTGGTGTGCCGTCGAAGACGGGGGCGAGGTCGTACCGGCGCAGCTCGCGCAGGATGGACGACGCGGCAACCTGCCATCGGTTCTCGTCTGGCGAGCTGTTGTATGGGCGGCCGATCAGGTCGTTAGGGTGTACGTGCAGCTCGGCGGCAACCTGGTTGAGCAGGCCGACGCGGTCGAGTTCGATTAGGCCGCGTTCCATCTTCGACACCCACCCCTGCGTTTTCCCCAGGGCGGCGGCGAGGTCTGCCTGCGGCATCCCGAGGCGCAGCCGTGCGCGCCGGACGCGGCGGCCGATTTCCTCGGCTTCCTCCAACATCAGCGCGCCCCCCTTGCGGCGAGGGGCCGGCGGCTTACAAGCGGTCGGCGACGCATCCGTGCTCCATCCGTCGGGCTCATACTCATGACGGTACAGAGCGCACACGGTGCGTGTGGAGGGCTACAGGCCAGGAAGCGCCGGGTAAGGACAACGGCGCCCCCGTACCGGCGAGAGGTCGGGAGGAGGCTCGGTGTGGCTCGGGGCGAGCTACTCGTCGACGGAAGCGGCGCGTACGCGGCGTGCCCTACGCGTCAGACTGCGATTCCGACTGGTCAATGACGTACGAACCACGCTGCGGGACGGTGCGGACGTAGCCTTCTTCGCGCAGGTAGCGCATGACGCGGCGGGCGGTGTCCCGTGCGACGCCGTACCGCTGCATCAGGTTCGACTCGGTGGGAACTCGGCGGCCGGGGGCGAGTGCCCCGCTCTCGATATCCGCGATGATCTCGGCGGCAGCGGTCCCGGGGTGACGCTGTACGCCTGCCCAGACTGCGTTTCCTGCCTGACCCCCGGTCCCCTCCCTGCGGAGACCTCCCCGCACGCGCGGCTGACTGCCGACCGCCCCCTGCCCCGTTCGGACCGTGTCCGGGCGGGGCTTCGTCGTGCCTGGCGACGGTGGGGGTCTATTCGGTGGGGAGTGGGGTGGCGGCGTGTTGGTCGGC